>JBDLTR010000116.1:0-2896 GCA_039805705.1 Pseudomonadota bacterium | reverse complement strand
TTCTTTTTGGCGTTGGGCAGGCCGATCTCTTGCGCGATGCGGCGCACCTCGGTCTTGTGCAGCTCACCGACCGGGAACAGGGTTTTGGCCAGTTGCGCCTGGTTCAGGCGGTGCAAGAAGTAGCTCTGATCCTTGGAAGGGTCCAGGCCCTTGAGCAGTTCGTGGCGGCCGGTCGCTTCGTTCAGGCGCACGCGGGCGTAGTGGCCCGTGGCGATTTTTTCAGCGCCCAGGCGCATG
The DNA here is from genome assembly GCA_039805705.1 of Pseudomonadota bacterium. Classification (GTDB taxonomy): domain Bacteria; phylum Pseudomonadota; class Gammaproteobacteria; order Burkholderiales; family Burkholderiaceae_C; genus Limnohabitans_A. Next base: position 2,659 of record JBDLTR010000116.1, on the reverse strand, counting down.
GCGTGGTCGAGGAAAGACTTGAACTTGATCTCGGCGTTGCACAGGATGTCCGGGTTGGGCGTGCGCCCAGCCTGGTACTCGCGCAGGAATTCGGCGAACACGCGGTCCTTGTAGTCGGCCGCGAAGTTGACGTGCTCGATCTCGATGCCAAGCACATCGGCCACAGCGGCGGCGTCGACGAAGTCGATGTTGGACGAGCAGTATGCGCTGTCGTCGTCGTCTTCCCAGTTCTTCATGAAAATGCCGACCACCTCGTGACCTTGCTGCTGGAGCAAGTGGGCGCTCACGGCGGAATCGACGCCGCCGGACAGGCCGACGACCACACGGGATTTGCTGGACATGGCCGGGATTATCCCTGCCGCGCCGGGTTTGAGGCCCGGCCCGCAGCGCCACGGGCAAGCCCTTTGGGGATAATCCAGCACATGGGAGAACACACCAGCCTTTGGCGACGCCAGTTGGGCTTGCTGCTGTCCGACATCGGGCGGGGCTTGTTCATCGTCACCCACAGCGGTCTGGCCATGCTGGGCCTGGGTGTGGCCGCCTTGGTGCTGGCCTTGTGGTGGCAGCCCGCTTGGTTGCACGCGGCCGAGAACCAGGTGTTCAACTGGTTGCGCGAGCGCCAGGTGCTGGTGTCATGGCTGCCCGAGAACCGCGCCGAGCGCGCGCGCGCCATGGAGCTGTCGGAGTTGCCGCCGGCCCAGGCCGCCGTGGCCGACTGGCTGGCGCGCAAGTACCGCGTGGCGCCCGAGCCGTTGGCCGCGTTGGTGGCCGAGGCCCATGACCTGTCCAAAACCACCAAATTGCCGGCGCACCTCTTGCTGGCGGTGGTGGCCATCGAATCGAGCTTTCACCCGTACATCCAAAGCCCTGTGGGGGCACAGGGGCTGATGCAGGTGATGGGCGGGATCCACGCCCACCGCTATGACCACCACGGGGGCAGTGGGGCGGCCTTCGACCCCATCGTCAACCTGCGCGTGGGCACCGATGTGCTGGCCGAATACGTGCGCAAAAAAGGCTCGGTCGAGGAAGGGCTGAAGTTCTACCTTGGCGGCGATGCGGTGGTCGACGATGGCGGCTATGTGGCCAAGGTCTTGGCCGAGCGCGCCCGGCTGGACCAGGTGGCCGCGGGCGTCAAAGTGCCCATCCAATGAGCGGCTTCAGAGCCGGCTGAAAAACACCGCGCTCATCACCAGCCCGGTGGCGATCACCAGGCTGCGCACCCAAGCCACGGGCAAGCGGCGCGCCAGCCGGGCACCGGCCCAGCCACCTGCGGTGGCCCAGAGCATCATCCACAGCGCCTGCGGCCAGACGATGGCGCCGGCCACCGCGAAGGCCACCACCGAAAGCAGCGACAGCACCAAGGAGTTGAGGTTCTTGAGCGCGTTGACGGTGTGCAGGCGCGACTCACCCGTCAGGGTGTACAGCGCCATCAGCAAGATGCCCAGGCCCCCGTTGAAATAGCCGCCGTAGACCGAGACGCCCAGCAGGCCGGGCAGCCGCCAACGCGGATGGCCCGCGCCGCCGCCGAGGCGGCTCAGCCGGGGCCCGAGCGCAAACAGGGCCGTGGCCACCAGCAACAGCCAGGGCACGATGCCGGCAAAGAGCTTGGCCGGTGTCAGCAAGAGCAGGGCGGCGCCGATCACACCGCCCACAGCGGCCACCGCCACCTCGCGCAGCAGCACAGCCTGGGGCAGTTGACGCAATTCGGGCCGAAAGCCCAATGTGCTGCCCAGATAGCCCGGGCTGACGGCCACCGCGCTGGTGGCGTTGGCCGCCAGTGGCGGCACCCCGGCGAAAACCAAAGCCGGGAAGGTCAGAAAACTGCCGCCTCCGGCGATGGCGTTGAGCAGGCCCGCGGCCAGGGCTGCCAGGCCCGTCAGGGCCGCTTGGTCCGGCAGCAGCGCGCTCATGGGCGCAAGGGGCCGAGGGCGGCCACCGCGGCGTCGGTGTAGACCACCGACAGGGGGTGGCGCTGGCCGGCCAGGTGGTCCTCGATGCAGCGCAGCACCAAGGGGCTGCGGTGGCGCTCTTGGCTGGCGCGCACTTCCTCGGGCGTCATCCACAGCGTGCGCACGATGCCGTTGTCGAGTTGGCGACCCGCTTGCACCGGCCCGAGTTCGCCGCAAAAAGCCATGCGCAGGTAGGTGATGTCTTCCCCCGTGCTCGCGCGCTGAAAGCGCGAGACGTACACGCCCAGCAGGTGGGTGGGGGTGAAGAGGTGGGTGGTTTCCTCCAGGGCCTCGCGCGCGCAGGCCTGCACCGGCGATTCGGCGGGATCCAGGTGGCCGGCCGGGTTGTTCAGGCGCAGGCCCTCGGCGGTTTCTTCTTCGATCAGCAAGTAGCGGCCATCGCGTTCGATGATGGCGGCCACGGTGACATTGGGTTTCCAGCGGGTGTCCATGGTGGGATTATCGGCATGGCGCACGCATGCAATATCAGTGGGTGCTGATATTTTGGGCGCGTGTGGGCGAAGCGCTTGGGCAGGGCTGACCCGCGCTCATCTTCGGTGAACTTCGGTTAAGCTGCCCCACTTTCCCCATTTTGGTGAATTCAGCGAGGAGACTTTCATGCAGACAGGCGACACAGCCGCCACGCCGCAGCGCATTGGCGTGCCGCGCGAGATTTTTCCTGGTGAAAAACGGGTGGCCACCGTGCCCGA
>JBDLTR010000115.1:0-5535 GCA_039805705.1 Pseudomonadota bacterium | reverse complement strand
CGCGTGCAGACCTTAGAAGCTGGCCCGGGCGAGATTGTGCTGATCAATGGCCTGACCGACATCGGCATCGGCGTGACCATCACCGATCCCGTCAGCCCTGCGCCGCTGCCCATGCTCAAGGTGGACGAGCCCACGCTGACCATGAACTTCTGCGTGAACACCTCGCCTCTGGCCGGCCGTGAAGGCAAGTTTGTGACCAGCCGCCAGATCTGGGACCGCCTGCAAAAAGAACTGCAACATAACGTGGCCCTGCGTGTGAAAGAAACCGACGAAGACGGTATCTTTGAAGTCGCCGGTCGCGGTGAATTGCACCTGACCATCTTGCTCGAAAACATGCGCCGTGAAGGCTACGAGCTGGCTGTGTCCAAGCCACGCGTGCTGTACCGTGACATCAATGGTGAGCGCCACGAGCCTATTGAATTGGTGACGGCCGACATCGAAGAAAACCACCAGGGCGGCGTGATGCAAGCCTTGGGTGAGCGCAAGGGCGAGCTGGTCAACATGGAACCCGATGGCCGTGGTCGTGTCCGTCTGGAATACCGCATTCCAGCCCGTGGCCTGATCGGTTTCACCAACGAATTCCTGAACCTGACCCGCGGTTCCGGCCTGATCTCCAACATCTTCGACAGCTACGAGCCGCACAAGGGCGACATCGGTGGCCGCAAGAACGGTGTGCTGATCTCCATGGACGACGGTGAAATCTTCACCTACGCCCTGGGCAAGCTCGACGACCGCGGCCGCATGTTCGTCAAGCCCAATGACCCGGTGTATGAGGGCATGATCGTCGGCATCCACAGCCGCGACAACGACCTGGTGGTCAACGCCACCCGCACCAAGCAGCTGACCAACTTCCGCGTGTCTGGCAAAGAAGACGCGATCAAGATCACGCCGCCGATCGAACTCACGCTGGAATACGGTGTCGAATTCATCGAGGACGACGAGCTGGTCGAGATCACGCCCAAGAGCATCCGCCTGCGCAAGCGTTTCCTCAAAGAGCACGAGCGCAAGCGCGCTGCCAAAGACAGCGCCTGAGCCGGCGCGAGGCCGTCCGCATGATGGCCTCGGTCGTGCGTGTACCTGGAGTCACGAGGGATCCCCATGTCAGAAGTCATCGCAGAGGTGCAAGGCCACATCGGCTGCATCACCCTGAACCGGCCCAAGGCTTTGAATGCCTTGTCGCTGCCCATGGTCCGCGCGCTCACCGAGGCGCTCAGGCGCTGGCAGGACGACCCCCAGGTTTTGGCCGTGGCCGTGCGCGGCACGGGCAAAGAAGGGCCGTTTGGCGCTTTCTGTGCGGGCGGCGACATCCGTTTCTTCCACCAGGCGGCCCACGCGGGCGACACCGCCTTGGGCGATTTCTTCACCGAGGAATACGCGCTCAACCACCTGATCCACACCTACCCAAAGCCCTACATCGCCTTCATGGATGGCATCGTCATGGGCGGCGGCATGGGCATCAGCCAGGGCGCCAGCGTGCGCGTGGCCACCGAGCGCACCAAGATGGCCATGCCCGAGACCCACATCGGCCTGTTCCCCGATGTGGGCGGCGGTTATTTTTTGAGCCGCTGCCCGGGCAAGCTCGGTGAATACCTGGGGCTGACGGGCCTGCTGCTCAGCGGCCCCCAGGCCGTGGCGGCCAAGCTGGCCGACATCGCTTTGCCTGCGTCGATGCTCGAGGCCATCTGGCACAAGCTGACCACGTCCCCCTTTGAGAGCGGTGAGGCCGTGGAGCGCTGGGTGCTGGCCCAGCCGGGCAGCCTGGCGCCCGAGAAGTTGCAGCCACAACCGCAGATCGATGCGGTGTTTGGCTTGCCCACGGTGCAGGCCATGGTCGAAGCGCTGGAGGCTGCCGGCGACGAATGGGGCCAAAAAACCGCGCAAACCCTGCGTGCACGCTCGCCCCTGATGCTGAGCGTGGTGCTCGAGCAGATCCGCCGCGCCCGCGGCATGGGGCTGGCCGACGATTTGCGCATGGAGCGCGACATGGTGCACCACTGTTTCCATTTGCGCTCGGTGCACGACAGCGACACGGTCGAAGGCATCCGTGCCCTGGCGGTGGACAAAGACCACAGCCCGAAGTGGAAACCGGCCCGTGTCGAAGAAGTGGACGCTGCCGAGGTGGCGCGCTTTTTTGTCAGTCCCTGGCCGGCAGACCACCACCCCTTGCGGCATTTGGCGTGATGGGCTGGATTCTCGGGTCAAGCCCGAGAATGACAGCAGCGCAGACGCCCGAGCATGCCCCCCTTCTTGTGTCATGGCCCGGCTTGACCGGGCCATCCATGCCCCTCAGCGGTGGCGCGACTTCATGGCGCGCTCGACCTCGCGTTTGCCTTCGCGGTCTTTGATGGTGTCGCGCTTGTCGTGTTCGGCCTTGCCCTTGGCCAGCGCGACCTCGCATTTGACGCGCCCGTTCTTCCAGTGCAGGTTGATCGGCACCAGGGTGTAGCCCTTTTGCTCGACCTTGCCGATCAGGCGCTTGATCTCTTCTTTGTGCAAGAGCAATTTGCGGATGCGGGCGGTGTCGGGGTTGACGTGGGTCGAGGCGGTCTTGAGCGCCTGGATCAGGACACCGATGATGAACATCTCGCCGTCCTTGATGACCACATAGCCGTCGGTCAGTTGCACCTTGCCGTCGCGGATGGCCTTGACCTCCCAGCCTTGCAGCACCATGCCCGCCTCGTGGCGTTCCTCGAAGAAATAATTGAAGCTCGCCTTCTTGTTTTCGGCGATCAGGGCGGACTTGCTGGCGGGGGAGGGCTTTTTGCTGGCCATGGTCTGGAAATGGGGTTGGCCGTGAAATTTACAATCAGACCCAATCTGCAATTGTATGAAGAATATCCACAAGACCGTCCTCATCTGGTACAGCCCGGAAGAAATGTTCCGGCTCGTCACCGATGTGGAGCGCTACCCCGAGTTCCTGCCTTGGTGTGACCATGCCCACATCAAGGCGCAGACCAGCGACGGCATGGTGGCCGAGATCGGCTTGCGCCTGAGTGGCTTCAAGCAGGCCTTCACCACGCGCAACACCCATGTCCAGGGCCGTGAGGTGCAGATGCAACTGGTCGATGGGCCGTTTTCCAACCTCAGCGGCGGCTGGACTTTCCACCCGGTGGGCGATGGCAGCCAGCGTGCCTGCAAGGTGGAGCTGCGTCTGCAGTACGGTTTTTCCAGCAGCACGCTGTCGGCCTTGGTTGGTCCGGTGTTCGACAAGATCGCCAGCACCCTGGTGGATGCTTTCATCCAGCGGGCGGAAAAAGTCTATGGTTGAACTGGCCGTCACCGTTTGCTTCAGCCCGGCGCCACGCCAGGTCTGTGAATGCGCGCTGCAGCTGCCGGTGGGCAGCACGCTGGAACAAGCCGTGGCGCAGGCGAGTCAGCTGTTGGCTTGGCCGAGCGATTGGCGTGAGCCCGCGCAGTGGCAGACACTGGCGCCCAGCCTGTGGGGCCGCAAAGCCAGCTGGGCCAGCCGTTTGCGCGAAGGCGACCGTGTGGAGCTGAGTCGCCCCTTGCGCGTGGACCCCAAGGTGGCCCGCCGCGAACGTTTTTCAAAGCAGGGCGCGCGCCGCGCGGGCCTGTTCGCCAAGAAGCGCCCAGGCGCTGCCGCCGGCTACTGATGCAAGCCTTGCTCGACGCGATTGCCCGCGCCACCCCGGGTCAGGATGCAGGCCGCATCTTCCATGGCCGAGGGGGCCTGCACCCCGGTTGCGAACACCTGAGCCTGGATTGGTACCCGCCGGTCTGGCTGCTCACGAGTTTCACGCCATTGGACGAGGCTGCGCTGGCGGCGGTGCACGCGGCCTTGGCGCAACGCCCGGAGCCCTTGAACTGGGTGTACCAATGCCGCCAGGCCGGCCCTGCACTGGCCGATACGCGGCGCATGACCGGCGCCATCCCTGAAGTGCACACGGTCTGTGAGCAGGGTGCCCAATACCGGGTGCACCTGCTCAAGGGCCAAAACCATGGCCTGTTCCTGGACATGGCCGCAGGCCGGCAGTGGTTGCGCACGAAGGCCACCGGCCAGCGCGTGCTCAACCTCTTTGCCTACACCTGCGCTTTTTCGGTGGCGGCGCTGCAAGGTGGGGCGACCGAGGTGGTCAACCTGGACATGGCGGCCGGCGCGCTCGCGATCGGCCAGCACAACCACCAACTGAACGGCCTGAGCGGCGCACGTTTTTTGGCGCACGACCTCTTCAAGTCCTGGGGCAAGGTCAAACGCCTGGGGCCCTACGGCGTCATCGTGGCCGACCCGCCCAGCTACCAAAAAGGCAGCTTTGTGGCCACCAAAGATTACGCGCGCCTGGTGCGCCGTCTGCCCGAGCTGCTGGCGCCCGGTGGGCAAGCGCTGCTGTGCCTGAACGCGCCCGAGTTGGACAGCGGTTTTTTGGGGGATTTGGTGGCCCGCGAAGCCCCTGGGCTGCGTTTTGTGCAGCGGCTGGAGAACCCGCCCGCATTCGCCGATGCGGACCCCGAACGCGCGCTCAAGGTCATGCTGTTCGCGGCCCCCGCCTGACCGGGTTAACCCTTGGGGCCGGGTACAATCCATTTTTTGGAGCCTTAGCTTATGCGCTTACTCGGTAAAGCCCTTACCTTTGACGACGTCCTCCTAGTCCCCGCTTACTCCCAAGTCCTGCCCAAGGACACGTCGCTCGCGACGCAATTCACCCGCAATATCCGCCTGAACCTGCCGCTCGTGTCCGCCGCCATGGACACAGTGACCGAGGCGCGCCTGGCGATCGCGATTGCGCAAGAAGGCGGCATCGGCATCGTGCACAAAAACCTCACGGCGCAAGAGCAGGCCGCCCAGGTGGCCAAGGTCAAACGCTACGAATCGGGTGTGCTGCGCGACCCGGTGGTCATCACCCCCACCACCACGGTGCGCCAGGTCATGGCCTTGAGCGATGAGCTGGGCGTGTCGGGGTTTCCGGTGGTGGACGGGGGCAAGGTGGTCGGCATCGTGACCGGCCGCGACCTGCGCTTTGAAACCCGCTACGACCAACAGGTCAGCGAGATCATGACGCCCAAGGAGCGCCTGATCACCGTGCCCGAAGGCACCACACCCGAGCAGGCCAAGGCGCTGCTCAACAAACACAAGCTCGAACGCCTGCTGGTGGTCAGCGAGGCCTTTGAGCTCAAGGGCCTGATCACCGTCAAGGACATCACCAAACAGCTGAACTTCCCCAATGCCGCGCGCGACGCCGCCGGCCGCTTGCGCGTCGGCGCCGCCGTCGGTGTGGGCGAGGGCACCGAAGAGCGTGTCGAAGCCCTGGTCAAGGCCGGTGTCGATGCCATCGTGGTCGACACCGCGCACGGCCACAGCAAGGGCGTGATCGACCGCGTGCGCTGGGTCAAGCAAAACTACCCGCAGGTCGATGTGATCGGCGGCAACATCGCCACCGGCGCGGCTGCGCTGGCCCTGGTGGAAGCAGGCGCCGACGGCGTCAAGGTCGGCATCGGCCCGGGCTCGATCTGCACCACCCGCATCGTGGCCGGCGTGGGCGTGCCGCAGATCATGGCGGTGGACAACGTGGCCACCGC
>JBDLTR010000114.1:0-18727 GCA_039805705.1 Pseudomonadota bacterium | reverse complement strand
AAGCTCAGCCCGCTGGACGGCGTGGGGCCGCGCGACATCGGGCTGCAGAAACTGTTCGAGCGCATCGACACCCTGGAAGCCGGGGAGCGTGTGGTGCGCGAGGTGATCCTGGCGACCAACTTCACCGCCGAAGGCGAGACCACGGCCCATGTCATCGCGCAGGCGCTCAAGCAGCGTGGCGTGAACGTGACGCGGCTGGCCCGTGGCGTGCCGGTGGGCAGCGAGCTCGAATACGTGGACCTGGGCACCATCGCCCACGCCCTGGTCGACCGGCGCTGAAGACCCTGCCCCCTGGGCGCTGCACTGTCGCCCAGGTGTCCTTTTCCGTGAAAACCCCCTCGGGAGCGTTCCCGATGCGGCGGCGCAGCGTGCCGTTTAAGCTGGTCGGGCCAATTTGTCCCCACGCCGACACGCACTTTCATGGACGCCCAGCGACGACACACGCTTGCCACGGCCTTGGGCCTGGTGACCGCGCCTGGCCTGGCCGCCCGCGCTTGGGCCGGCGAGGCGCCCCTGGTCAGCGTGGCCGTGAGCGCGCGCCACAGCCTTTACCACTTGCCCCTGGTGCTGGCCGAGCGCCTGGGCTTTTTTCGCCAGCGTGGGCTGCAGGTCGAGTTGCTCTGGTTTGACTCGGGGGCCCAAGCCTTGGCCAGCCTGCAAGCGGGGCAGGCGCAGGTGCTGGCGGGGGCCTTCGAGCGGCTGTTCGAGCTGCAAGCCCAGGGGCAGTTTCACCAAGCCTTTGTGCAGATGACGCGCACCCCGCTGGTCAGCCTGGGGGTGACCACGCGCTGGCCGGCTTTGCAGTCTTGGCAGGAGCTGCGGGCCACGCGGGTGGGCGTCTCTTCTTTGGACTCGGCCACCCACTGGATGGCCAGCCTGTGGCTGCAGCACCATGGCCTGTCGGCCGAGGACGTGCGCTTTGTGCCGGTGGGCACTTCTGCCGCCGCGCTCGGGGCGCTGTGGGAAGGGCAGATCGATGTGCTGTGCAACACCGAGCCGGTGATGTACTGGCTTGAGCAACGCCACGACATCCGCTTGATCGCCGAGGCGCGCACGCTCAGCGGCACCCGGCAGCTCATGGGGGGCGAGGTGCCCGGGGGGTGTCTGATGGCGCCAGAGGCATTTTTGGTGCGCCAGCCGCAGGTGGCCCAGGCCTTGGCCGATGGCGTGGTGATGGCGCTGCGCTGGTTGCGCACCGCTGGCCCCACCGATTTTTTCAAGCAGCTGTCTCCGCCGCCCTGGATCGGTGACCGCGCGGTGTACCTGGGGGCTCTGGACAAACTGCGCGACGCCTATGCGCGTGAGGGCTTGATCCAGGAACAGGCGGTGGCCAACGCGCTGCGCTCGCAAGCCCGTTTGTCGCCACGCTTGCGCCAGCAGCGCGTGCTGGCTTCACGCACCTACACCAACACGTTTGCCAGCCGCGCCCAGGCCCGCCTGCCCGCCTGAACAGTGTTTCAGCGCTGCGCAGTGCGTTTGGGGGGCGGGCCCGATTTGTGCGGAGCGCTGCTTTTGCGAGTGGCTTGCACCGTGGGCCGGGTCGGCACTTTGGGCCCGGCCCCGTGGTTCAGGCTGGGCACATACATCATCAGCGACTGACCTGGCTTGAGCGCGGCGGTCAGCGGCAGGCGGTTCCAGCTGGCCAGGCTGCTGGCGGGCACGGCATGCCGTGCGGCCAAGGTTGCCAAGGTGTCGCCCCGCCGCGCGCTCACGCGGATGCGGCGCAGCACCACCTCGGGCATGAGGCTGAGCTGGGCGTTGTCGGCGGTGCTTTCTTTCACGTCCTTGTCGAGCTCACCTTTGCGGTGCACCAGCAAGGTGGAGCCGGCTTTGACGAGCATGCCGCCGGGGATGTTGTTGACCGTGCGCAGCACGCTGTGGTCCATGTCCACATGCCGGGCGGCCTCTTCGACTTTCATGGTCTTGGGCGCGGTCCAAGCGGTCCAGCTGGCCAAAGGCCGACCGGCATGGGCTTGCAGGTTGCGCTCGAACACGGCCGCGTTGTCCCAGGGCAGCAGGATTTGCGGTGTGCCTGCGGCCAGGATCACCGGGCGGTTCATTTGGGGGTTGAGCGCTTTGAAGTCTTCTGGCCGGACTTCGGCCAGGCGCACCGCGGTGGCCACATCGATGTCACGCTCGATCGGCACGCTGCGGAAAAACGGGTGGTTGTGGATCAGCGGCAGCTGCAGGCTGAAGAGCTCAGGTTGGGCCACGATGTTTTTCACCGCCTGCAACTTGGGCACGTAATAGCGCGTTTCGTTGGGCATGTTGAGGTCGGTGTAGGCCAGCGGCAGGCCGCGCGCCTTGTTGCGCGCGAGCGCCTTGCTCACACTGCCTTCGCCCCAGTTGTACGCGGCCAGCGCCAGGTGCCAGTCACCGAACATGTCGTAGAGCTTTTGCAGGTAGTCCAGCGCAGCGCGTGTCGATTCGAGCACATCGCGGCGTTCGTCGCGAAACAGGTTTTGCTTGAGGTCGAAATACTTGCCGGTGGCCGGCATGAACTGCCACATGCCAGCCGCTTTGGCGGTGGACACCGCTTCGGGGTTGAAGGCCGATTCGATGAAGGGCAGCAGGGCCAGCTCGGTCGGCATGTTGCGGCGTTCGAGTTCCTCAACGATGTGGTACATGTAGCGCCGCGAACGCTCGGTCATGCGCAAGATGTAATCGGGTCGGCTCGCGTACCACTGCTCGCGGTCACGCACCAAAGGGGTGTCCAGGTCTGGCATCGCAAAACCGCGGCGGATCCGCTCCCAGATGTCCACCGGTGCTTGCAGGCCCAGGCTGGACGGGGTCTGCAAACGAATGGCCGAACGGGGCGCGGTGCCGCTGGAGGCCGCAGGCTCGGTCGCGGGAGGCGTGGGGGTCGTTTCTGCCGCTGACGGGGCGCTGGGCATCGGGCCGGTGCTTGCGCAACCGGCCAGCCACAGCGTCAGCCACAGGGCCAGGGTGGCCCAAGCTGTTCCCCAGCGTCTGGGTTGCGTGGTTGGCATCACTGGAATCCGTTTTTCCATTCGCGCAGCCGCGCGAAGACCTGGGCATCCTCGGTCGGCAAAGGGCCGCCATGGCTTTGCAAGCCGGCCCGCACCGAGGGCAGGTGGCTGCGCAGGAAGGGGTTGATCTGGAGTTCGGTGCCCAGCCGCGCCGGCAAGGTGGGTTGACCGCGTTCACGCTGCTGGCGGCATGCCGTTTCGTAAGCGGCCAACTCGGCGTTGCCAGGTTCGACCGCGCGCGCAAAGCGCAGGTTCGACAGGGTGTATTCGTGCGCGCAACACACCCGCGTCTCGGGCGGCAAGGCGGCCAGGCGCTGCAGCGAATGCAGCATTTGCGCAGGCGTGCCTTCAAAGAGGCGACCACAACCGCCTGAAAACAAGGTGTCGCCCGAGAGCAGCACCGGTGCCTGGCCAGGCACCTCGGCCCAGTAAGCCAGGTGGCCAGCGGTGTGGCCGGGCACCTCGATCACCCGCCAGTCCAGGCCTGCAGCCGCACAGCGCTGGCCATCGGCCAAGGGGGTGAAAGGCACTGGCAGGCTTTCCATGGCCGGGCCGAACACCTGCGCGCCGGTGGCCTGCACCAGGTCCACCAGGCCACCGGTGTGATCGGCGTGGTGGTGCGTGACTAGAATCGTGTCCAGCCGCTGGTCAGGGTGCGCTTGCAGCCACGCCAGCACCACCTGTCCATCGCCCGGGTCCACGACCGTCACCGAGCTCTGCGACTGCAGCAGCCAGATGTAGTTGTCGGAAAAAGCGGGCAGTGGGGTCAATTGCATGGCGCGTCAGATTATAGAAAGCCCCTCCCCAATGCCCGAACCCTGGCTGCAAGCCCTGGGCGAGCCCGTGGTGCGCCGTCTGCTGGCCTGGGAACAGGTCCAGGCCGATGCCGGTCTGGCCGATGTCTTTGGCTACCACGCCCTGCAAGCCAGCGGCCTGGGCCTGGATCTGCTGCGCCACAACCGCATGCCCCACCGCTGGCGGGCGCGCAACGAATTCGAGGACGCCGAGCATGTCCATGCCCTGGCCTTTGACAGCCGGGCCTGGCCCTGGCCGGCCGAGGCCCTGGACCTGGTGGTCTTGCCCCACACGCTGGAGCGATCGGCCGATGCCCATGCCTGCCTGCGCGAGGTCGAGCGCGTGCTGATTCCCGAGGGCCATGTGTGCATCAGTGGCTTCAACCCTTGGAGCCTCTGGGGCCAGCGTCTGCTGCGTGCGCAGCGCCGCAGCGCCCACGATGACCTGGCGCCCTGGCGCGTGCAGCCCATCAGCTACCCGCGTGTGCGCGACTGGCTGCACCTGCTCGGCTTTGAGGTTCAGCAGGCGCATTTTCTGGCCTGGACACCGCGCTGGCTGGACCCTTTGGCGCGCCGTTGGGGGCCGTTGTGGGGCGATGCCTACTGGGTGCTCGCCACCAAGCGGGTGCCCGGTGGCCGCTGGCTGCCGCAGCGCCAGTGGGGCAAGCTCACCGCACGTCCTGCCTGGGCCGCACCGGCCGCGCGGCGCGACAGCCCCCCCACCGATGCTGAAAGCACTTCATGAACACCCCTTTGAGTTTTGTCGAAATCCACACCGATGGCGCCTGCAAAGGCAACCCGGGGCCGGGGGGCTGGGGCGTGCGCATGGTCGCAGGCCAGCACGTGCGCGAACTCTTCGGGGGTGAACGCAACACCACCAACAACCGGATGGAGCTGACCGCGGTGATCGAGGCCCTCAAGGCCCTCAAGCGGCCGTGTCGGGTGGCGCTGTACCTGGACAGCCAGTACGTGCGCAAAGGCATCACCGAGTGGATCCACGGCTGGAAGGCCAAAGGCTGGCGCACGGCCGACAAGCAACCGGTCAAGAACGTGGAGCTGTGGCAAGCGTTGGACCACCTGGTGTCGACTTCGGGACACCAGATCGAGTGGCACTGGGTCAAGGGCCATGCGGGCGATCAGGGCAATGAGCGGGCCGATGCCTTGGCCAACCAGGGTGTGGTGCAGGCGCTCAGCCGCTGAATGCCCTGTTCTGTGAACCGCAGGTAAAGCTGTGGTGCTGGCTGGCCACAGGCGCTTGGGGCCATGCATGAAAACCGTCAACACTGTTACATTCGTCGATTGTTCGCATTGAAACGGCTTTGACATGGCTCAGAACAAGAAATATGCGCTGGTGGCTGTGCTGGGCATTGGCCTGGCCTCGGGTTTGGCTTGGTGGTACCAGCACAAGGCCACGGGTGGCCCCGCCACCCCCGCACCTGCGGCTGCCGGCGGTGGCGAGCGTGTGCCCTCGGTCGAAGTGGCCAAGGTGGCCACCGTGACCCTGATCGACCAGGCCCAGTCTGTCGGGTCCTTGCGCTCACGCCAGGGCGTGATGCTGCGTCCCGAAGTGGCGGGCCGTGTCAAAAGCATTTCGTTTGTCGATGGCCAGCGCGTGGGCAAAGGCCAGGTGCTGGTGCAGCTCGATGACCAATTGCAAGCCGCTCAGCTGGCCCAGGCCAAAGCCGAGATGTCGATCGCGCAGGCCAACCACAAGCGCAACCAGGAGCTGGTGGCGCAGAACTTCATCAGCCAGCGCTCGGTCGATGAAAGTGCCGCCGCCCTGGAAGTGGCCAAGGCCAAACTCGAACTGGCCGCGGCCACCTTGCAACGTTTGAAAATCGTCGCCCCCTTCGATGGCGTGACCGGTCTGCGCCAGGTCAATGTGGGCGACTACCTCAAGGACGGCGCCGACATCGTCAACATCGAAGACATCGATGCGGTGCTGGTGGATTTCCGCCTGCCCGAGCGCCTGCAAAGCAAGATCAAGCCTGGCCAGCAGGCCCAGCTGAACATCGATGCCTTGCCGGGTCGCCCCGTGACCGCCCTGGTGCAAGCGGTCGACCCCCTGATCGATGCCAACGGCCGCTCGGTCGGCGTGCGCGGCTGCATCGACAACCGCCAGCGTCAGCTGCGCCCCGGCATGTTCGCCCGCGTGACCACGGTGTTCGGGGTGCACGACCAGGCCCTGGTGGTGCCCGAAGAAGCCATCGTGCCCCAGGGCGGGCGCGCTTTTGTCGTCAAGGTGGTTCCCGGCGAGAAGCCCGACACGCTGGTCTCGCAGCGCGTGGCGGTCAAGACCGGGGTGCGCCAGCCTGGCAAGGTGGAAATCCTCGAAGGCCTCACGGCCGAGGACACGGTGGTCACCGCCGGCCACCAGCGCCTGCAAAAAGACGGCTCGCCGGTGCGCGTGATCGATCTGGCCGCGGCGGGCAAAGGTCCGCAGGGTGCAGCCAGTGCACCCGCCGCGGCGGCGTCCGAGGCCGCGTCTGCGTCAGCCGGTGCGGCCAAGCCCGTGGCTGCGCAAGCCCCAGCCAAGCCCATGCCTGCACCCAGTGGCCCCAACCCCTGCCTGAGAGGCTGAGATGCAGCTGGCCGAAGTCTCGATCCGCCGGCCGGTCTTGGCCGTGGTGATGTCGCTGCTCATCCTCTTGGTCGGCGCGGTGAGTTTTGACCGCCTTTCGGTGCGCGAGTACCCCAAGATCGATGAGCCCACCGTGACGGTGAGCGTGAAATACCCGGGGGCTTCGGCCGAGGTCATCGAAACCCAGGTCTCCAAGCCGCTCGAGGACTCGATCGCCGGCATCGATGCGGTCGACGTGATCACCTCGATCAGCCGGGCCGAGCAGTCGCAGATCACGGTGCGTTTTCGCCTGGAAAAAGACGCCGACACCGCTGCCGCCGAGGTGCGCGACCGCACCTCGCGCGTGCGCAACCGCCTGCCCCAGTCGATCGAAGAGCCGGTCATCGCCAAGGTGGAGGCCGATGCTTTTCCGGTCATCTGGCTCGCGTTCTCGAGCGAAACCCTGGGGCCCTTGCAGATCAACGACCTGGTCAACCGCATCGTCAAGCCGCGCTTGCAAACTGTCACCGGCGTGGCCGATGTGCGCATTTTTGGCGAGCGCAAGTACGCCATGCGCGTGTGGCTCGAGCCCGAGCGCCTGGCCGCCTACAAGCTCACGCCGCAAGACGTGGAAGACGCGATCCGCCGCAGCAACCTGGAGCTGCCCGCGGGGCGCATCGAATCGAACCAGCGCGAATTCACCGTCACCTCGCAAACCGACCTGAGCCGGCCGGGCCAGTTCGCCGACGTCACGGTCAAAACCGTCAACGGTTTCCCAGTGCGCATCCGCGATGTGGCGCGCATCGAGGAAGCGGCGGCCGATGAGCGCAGCCTGGTGCGTCTGAATGGCCAGCCGGCGATTTCGGCCGGCGTGATCCGCCAGGCCACCGCCAACCCGCTGGAATTGTCCAAAGGCGTGCGCGACATGCTGCCGCGCCTGGAGGCCGATTTGCCCAAGGGCGTTGCGGTGACTGTCGCGAACGACAACTCGGTGTTCATCGACCGCTCCATCAAGAGCGTGTTCAGCACCATCGTGGAAGCGGTGGTGCTGGTCGCGCTGGTGATCTTCGTGTTTTTGCGCACCGTGCGCGCCTCGATCATCCCGATCGTGACCATCCCGGTCAGCCTGATCGGCACCTTCGCCATGATGGCCCTGGCCGGTTTCACCATCAACACCCTCACGCTGCTGGCGCTGGTGCTGGCCATCGGCCTGGTGGTGGACGACGCCATCGTGGTGCTGGAGAACATCTACCGCCACATCGAGGAGGGCATGGACCCGTTCTCGGCGGCGATCAAGGGCGCGCGCGAGATCGGCTTCGCTGTGGTTGCGATGACGCTCACGCTGGCGGCGGTGTTCGCCCCGCTGGCGTTCACACCGGGGCGCACCGGCAAGCTGTTCACCGAATTCGCGCTGGCTCTGGCCGGCTCCGTCATCGTCTCGGGTTTTGTGGCGCTCACGCTCTCGCCCATGATGAGCGCGCAGCTGTTGCGCCACAACGCCAGTCCCAGCTGGTTTGACCGCACCATGGACCGGGTGCTGACCCGCCTGACCGATGGCTATGGCCGCTTGCTGGAGTGGGTCTTGCTCAAAGCGCGTTGGGCGGTGTTGCTGGTCATGCTGGGCAGCGCTGTGGCGATCGCGCTGATCTACCCGCGCATGAAGCAGGAACTCTCGCCCTTGGAGGACCGCGGCGTGCTGCTGGCCACCGTCACCGCCCCCGATGGCGCCACCTTGCAGTACACCGACCGCTACGCCAAGGCGCTCGAGCGCATGGGCACGGCTTACCCCGAGTTCGACCGGATTTTCGCCAGCATGGGCAATCCGACCGTGGCCCAGGGCTCGGTGATTTACCGCGCGGTGGACTGGGAGCAGCGCGACAAAACCACTTTGCAGATCGCGCGTGAACTCACGCCCAAATTCAACAGCTTGCCCGGGGTGATGGCCTTCCCGATCACGCCCCCCTCTCTGGGGCAAGGCTTTCGCGAGCGCCCGGTCAACTACGTGATCCAGACCTCGGACAGCTACCAGAACCTGAGCGCGGTGACGCGCCAGTTCATGGACGAGATCGCCAAGAACCCGGGCATCCTCTCGCCCGATGTGGACTTGCGCCTGAACAAGCCCGAGCTGCGCATTGAGGTCGACCGCGACAAAACCGCCGAGCTGGGGGTGAACGTGGAGACGGTGGCGCGCGCCATCGAAACCATGCTCGGTGGGCGCGTGGTCACCCGTTACAAAAAGGACGCCGAGCAGTACGACGTGATCGTGCAGGTGCAAGACAGCGGCCGCAACACGCCCGATGACATCGACAACATCTATGTGCGGGGTCGCAATGACGCGATGATCCCGCTGTCGGCCGTGGTCAAGGTGCGAGAGAGCGTGAGCCCGCGCGAACTCAACCACTTTGGCCAGCGCCGTTCGGTGTCGATCACCGCCAACCTCGCGCCCGACTATTCACTGGGCGAGGCCCTGCAGTTTTTGGACGGGGTGGCGGCCAAGGTGCTCAAGCCCGGCTACACCACCGAACTCAATGGCACCTCGCGCGAGTTCAAGAATTCGCAAGGCGCGCTGGTGATCGTGTTCGTGCTGGCGCTGTTCTTCATCTTCCTGGTGCTGGCGGCGCAGTTCGAGAGCTTCATCGACCCTTTCGTGATCATGTTGTCGGTGCCGCTGTCCATGGTGGGCGCCTTGCTCGCCCTGCAGTGGAGCGGCGGCTCGCTCAATGTGTATTCGCAGATTGGCCTGATCACCCTGGTGGGGCTGATCACCAAGCACGGCATCCTGATCGTCGAGTTCACCAACCAGCTGCGCGAGCACGGCATGGCCATGCGCGAGGCGCTGGTCAAGGCCTCGGCGCAGCGCTTGCGCCCCATCCTGATGACCACCGGGGCCATGGTGCTGGGTGCGGTGCCGCTGGCGCTGGCCAAGGGGGCTGGCGCCGAGAGCCGCATGCAGATCGGCTGGGTGATCGTGGGGGGCATGAGCTTGGGCACGCTGCTGACCATCTTCGTCGTGCCCACCATGTACTCGTTGTTGGCACGCCAGTCGGTGCCGGGGCCCAACAAGGCCGTGGCCAACGAGTACCCGCCGCAGACGGACGCGTCGGACATCAACGCCTGAAAAAAGCTTGTCTTTCCATGGTTTGACGAGGGAATCCCTGCCTGCTTGCGTTGGGTTCTCGGGTCAAGCCCGAGAACGACAGAGATCACGCCAGAGGGGTGACAGCGGTGAAGCCCTGGGACGAATGGCCCCTACCGTCAGAGCTGTCCATCGAACATCATCACATCCACCCAGTCGCCCACCTGGGCCGTGCCTTGCGCATGGCCCAGCACGATCAGGCCGTTGGCCTGCACCATGGAACTGAGCACGCCCGAGCCCTGGTTGCCGGTCAGGCGCACCCACAGTTCGCCCCCTTCGCTGTCCGCACGGCGCTCGACGATGCCGCGCTGGTATTCGGTGCGGCCTGGTTTCTTGCGCAGGGTCTCGGCGCTGCGCGCGCGCAGCATCGGTGGCGGTGGGGCTTGCCAACCCATGAGCTGTTGCAGCGCGGGGCGCACAAAGGCGGCAAAGGTGACCATCACCGCGACCGGGTTGCCCGGCAGGCCAAACAAGAGTGCCGAACGCTCGCCTTGCGTCAGGCGACCCACGGCCATGGGGCGGCCCGGGCGCATGGCGATGCGCCAGAAGGCCACGTCGCCCAGCTTTTTCATCATGGCCTTGGTGTGGTCGGCTTCGCCCACGCTGACGCCGCCGCTGGTGATCACCGCATCGGCCTGTGCCGCGGCCTGCACAAAGGCGGCTTCGAGCCGATCGGGCTGGTCGGGGACCACGCCGAGGTCGATCACCTCGCAGCCCAGGCGCGTGAGCAGGCCGTGCACCGTGTAGCGGTTGCTGTCGTAAACCGCGCCTTCGCGTGGCGGCTCGCCCAGACTCAGGATTTCATCGCCCGTCGAGAAATAGGCCACACGCGGGCGACGCCAGACCTTGACCTGCGCCAGGCCCAGGCTGGCCACCAGGCCGCAGGCGGCGGGCGTGAGGCGGCTGCCTGCGCGCAGGGCAGGCTGGCCAGCCCTCAGGTCTTCGCCGAGCAGGCGGCGGTTGTCGCCGGCTTGCAGCAGGTCGGGCGGCACGGTGACGGTGTCACCGTCCACCCGCACGAGTTCTTGGGGCACCACGGTGTCCAGGCCCGCAGGCATGATGGCGCCGGTCATGATGCGCACGCATTCGCCTGCGCCCACGCTGCCGGCCCAGGCCTTGCCCGCGAGCGCGGTGCCGACCACCCGCAGCGTGGTGGCCTGGCCCGGCGCCATTTCGCGGCCGGCGAAAGCGAAACCGTCCATGGCCGAGTTGTCGTGTGGCGGCACGCTGATCGGCGAGACCACGTCTTCGGCCAGGATGCGGTCGAGTGCTTGCAGGGGCGAGACGCTCTCGGTCTCGCGCACAGGCCGCACAAGCTGAGCCAGAAAGGCGTTCACGTGCTCGGCCGACAGGGCTTGCGGGTCGTAGCCCTGCAGGCGGTCGGCGATGGCTTGGAGGCTGTCGGGTGCGCTCATAGCGATTCGAGCTTTTGCAGTTCTTCGAGGGTGTTGGCGTTGAAGAAGGCTTCGGGTGCGTCCTGCGGACCGTCAAAGGGCACGGTGGCGCAGTGGTGCTGGCCGGTCCAGGCGTCGATCTTGCGACCGCCCTTTTGGGTGAACTGGACCAGGCTGTCGAGCAGCTCGGTCTTGAGCAGGCAGAACACCGGCTGCGCACGCAGCTGGCCGTCTTCCTCGCGCGCGGCCGCCATGGCGAGGTCGGCGCCTTGTTCGAGCAGCGCGCTGTGCAGGCGCTCGATCAGGTCGAGCGGGAACAGCGGCGTGTCGCAGGGCACGGTGAGCAGCAGCGGCGTTTCGCAACGCTCCAGGCCGGTCAGGAAGCCCGCCAGCGGCCCGGCGAAACCCTCGAGCGTGTCGGGCCAGACGGCGGCGCCCAGCGACTCGTAGGCCGCCAGGTTGCGGTTGGCGTTGATCAGGATCTCTTGCGGCGCCTGGCTTTGCAGTTGCAGGCGCATCAGGGTCTGCAGCGCGAGCGGCAAGCCGCGGAAGTTTTGCAGGCCTTTGTCGAGCCCGCCCATGCGCGAGCCGCGACCGCCTGCGAGGATCAGGGCGCTCACGCCCGAGCGTTCAGAAGTCATGTCATCCACCGATGTAGCTCATCTCGACGCGGCGCACCGGCGCGCTCGTGGTGTCGGGTGGCATCTGGCTGCGCAGCTGGGAGTAGCGGTCGCCGCGGCCCTGCCAGATGGCGTCGATGACGCCGGCGATCTCGGCGTCGCTGGCGGCCCGCTCGCGCAGCAGCTGGCGCAGGTCATAGCCCTGGCTGGCGAACAGGCACAGGTACAGCCGCCCTTCGGTCGAGAGGCGGGCGCGGTTGCAGTCGCCGCAGAAAGCCTGGGTCACGCTGCTGATCACGCCGACCTCGCCGAGGGCCGGGTCGAACTGGCCTTGTGGGTTGGCGTAGCCCCAGCGCTCGGCGGTCTCGCCGGGCGCGCTGTGCTGCAGCGCCACCAGCGGCCACTCGGCGCGCAGACGTTCGATCACCTGCGCGCTGGGCAGCACCTCGTCCATGCGCCAGCCGTTGGTCGCGCCCACGTCCATGTACTCGATGAAACGCAGCACCACGCCCGTGCCGCGGAAATGCCGCGCCATGGGCACGATCTCGTGGTCGTTGGTGCCGCGCTTGACCACCATGTTGACCTTGATGGGCCCCAGGCCTGCGGCCTGGGCGGCTTCGATGCCTTCGAGCACTTCGGCCACCGGGAAGTCCACATCGTTCATGCGGCGAAACACCGTGTCGTCCAGCCCGTCCAGGCTGACGGTGACGCGCTGCAGGCCGGCGTCTTTCAGGCTCTGGGCCTTGCGCGCCAGCAGCGAGCCATTGGTGGTCAGCGTCAGGTCCAGCGGCAGGCCGTCGGGGGTGCGCAGGCCGGCCAGCTGCTCGATCAGCACCTCGATGTTCTTGCGCAGCAGCGGCTCGCCGCCGGTCAGGCGGATCTTGCGCACGCCACGCTGCACGAACACATGGGCCAGGCGCGTGATCTCCTCGAAAGAGAGCAGGGCGCTGTGCGGCAGGTAGGCGTAGTCCTTGTCAAAGACCTCTTTGGGCATGCAGTAGCTGCAGCGGAAATTGCAGCGGTCGGTGACGCTGATGCGCAGGTCGTGCAGCGGGCGTTGCAGCTGGTCCAGAGGGGCGTCACCCTGCACCACGACAGGGGCGGGCAGGGCCAGGCTGGGGTGGCGTTGATCGACCAGAGGAATGACGCGCTCGGACATGGGGCGATTGTGCCCCAGCCGTCAAACCCCTGAAACGCGAAAGGCCCGCCGAAGCGGGCCTTCTGAACCCAGGCCGATCAGCCCTGGAACTGGACCACCAGTGGCACGATCAGCAGCGCCACAATGTTGATGATCTTGATCAGCGGGTTGATGGCCGGGCCGGCGGTGTCCTTGTAGGGGTCACCCACGGTGTCACCGGTCACGGCCGCCTTGTGGGCTTCGCTGCCCTTGCCGCCGTGGTGGCCGTCTTCGATGTACTTCTTGGCGTTGTCCCAGGCGCCGCCGCCGGTGCACATCGAAATCGCCACAAACAGGCCGGTGACGATGGTGCCCATGAGCAGCCCGCCCAGCGCCTTGGGGCCCAGCAGCAGGCCGACCACGATGGGCACAGCCACCGGCAGCAGGCTGGGGATCACCATTTCCTTGATGGCGGCGCCGGTCAGCATGTCCACCGCCTTGCCGTATTCGGGCTTGGCTGTGCCTTCCATGATGCCGGCGATTTCCTTGAACTGGCGGCGCACCTCGACCACCACCGAACCCGCGGCACGGCCCACGGCTTCCATGGCCATGGCGCCGAACAGGTAGGGGATCAGGCCGCCGATGAAGAGGCCCACGATCACCAGCGGGTCCGACAGGTCGAAGGTGATGGCTTTGCCATAGGTCTCGAGCTTGTGGGTGTAGTCGGCAAACAGCACCAGCGAGGCCAGGCCGGCCGAGCCGATGGCGTAGCCCTTGGTCACCGCTTTGGTGGTGTTGCCCACCGCGTCCAGCGGGTCGGTGATGTCGCGCACGCTGGAGGGCAGTTCGCTCATCTCGGCGATGCCGCCGGCGTTGTCGGTGATCGGGCCATAGGCGTCCAGCGCGACCACGATGCCGGCCATGCTCAGCATGGACATCGCGGCCACCGCCACACCATAGAGACCCGCCAGTCCGTAGGCGGCGACGATGGCCAGGCAGACAAAGATCACCGGCCAGGCGGTCGAGCGCATGGACACGCCCAGGCCCGCGATGATGTTGGTGCCGTGCCCGGTGGTCGAAGCCTGGGCGATGTGCTGGACCGGGCTGTACTGCGTGCCGGTGTAGAACTCGGTGATCCAGACCAAGGCCGCGGTGAGCACCAGACCCACCACGCAGGCGCCAAACAGCTTCATCTGGCTGCCGGTCGTGCCCAGGGCGTTGTCCGGCATCAGCGCGGTGGTGACGAAGTAGAAGGCGATCAGCGAGAGCACACCGGCGATCGCCAGGCCCTTGTAGAGCGCGGGCATCACGTTCGTCATGCCGGGGCTGGCCTTGACGAAGAAGCAGCCGATGATGGAGGCCACGATCGAGACCGCGCCCAGCGCCAGCGGGTACAGCACCGCCTGACCGGGGGCGGCGGTGACCAGCAGGGCACCGAGCACCATGGTGGCGATCAGGGTGACGGCGTAGGTTTCGAACAGGTCGGCGGCCATGCCGGCGCAGTCGCCCACGTTGTCGCCCACGTTGTCGGCGATCACGGCGGGGTTGCGCGGGTCGTCTTCGGGGATGCCGGCCTCGACCTTGCCCACCAGGTCGGCGCCGACGTCGGCGCCCTTGGTGAAGATGCCACCGCCCAGGCGCGCGAAGATCGAGATCAGCGAGGAGCCAAACGCAAAACCGATCAGCGGGTTGAGCAGGCTGGCCAGGTTTTTGTCGGGCGTGAGGTTGCCGTTGCCGGCCAGGAACCAGAAAAAGCCGCTGACGCCCAAGAGGCCCAGGCCCACCACCAGCATGCCGGTGATGGCGCCACCGCGGAACGCCACATCGAGCGCCGGGCCGATGCCCTGGGTGGCCGCCTGCGCTGTGCGCACATTGGCGCGCACCGAGACGTTCATGCCGATGAAGCCACAGGCGCCCGAGAGCACGGCGCCCACCACAAAGCCCACCGCTGTCCTGCCGTCCAGAAAGATGCCCATCAGCACCGCGAGCACGACGCCGACGATGGCGATGGTTTTGTATTGGCGGGCCAGGTAGGCGGCGGCGCCGGCCTGGATGGCGGCGGCGATTTCCTGCATGCGGGGGTTGCCCGCGTCACGGGACAGGATCCAGCCTCTGGCCCAAACGCCATAGGCCACGGCCAGCAGGCCGCACACGAACGCCAACATCAGCGCCGAGTTGCTTGTCATCGTTTTCTCCTCGTGGTTGTCGCAGATCGGAGGTGCCACGCTGCGGATGTCACCTCCACGGCGTTGCTTCCTCGTTCTGCCAGACGGAAAACGATTGGCCAACGGGCGCATTAGAGGGGGTGCTCTGCTTCGGCGCAAGGCCTGTGAAAGTAAAATCAGGGTTAATCCCAGGCATTCTGTTTTCCATCAACCTTTCCAAGAGACAAGCACCATGTCCCTCGACAACGTCACCCCCGGCAGCAAAGCCCCCGATGCGTTCAACGTGATCATCGAGATCCCCATGAACGCCGACCCGATCAAATACGAAGTGGACAAGGAAACCGGCGCCCTGTTCGTGGACCGCTTCATGACCACCGCCATGCACTACCCCACCAACTACGGTTATGTGCCCCAGACCCTGTCGGGCGATGGCGACCCGGTCGACGTGCTGGTGATCACCCCTTACGCCCTGCACCCCGGCGTGGTCGTGCCCTGCCGAGCTCTGGGCATTCTGATGATGGAAGACGAAGCCGGTGTGGACGGCAAAGTGATCGCTGTGCCGACCAGCAAGATCCTGCCGATGTACGACCACTGGAAAGACATTGAGGATGTGAACGCCATGCGCCGCAACGCCATCGCCCACTTCTTTGAACACTACAAGGACCTTGAAAAAGGCAAGTGGGTGAAGGTCTTGGGCTGGGAAGGCATCGATGCCGCCAAGAAGGAAATCACCGACGGCATCGCTGCCTACAACGCGGCCAAGAAGTGAGCCGATTTGCCCTGCTCTGACAGGGCGCAGAAGCCAAAAAGCCTGTCACATCGGCAGGCTTTTTTTGTTGGGAACTGGCGGGCTCAGTCCCGGAAGTTGTTGAACGACAGTGGCAGCTCGGCCATGTCCTTGCGCAGCAGCGCCATGGCGGCTTGCAGGTCGTCGCGCTTGGCGCCGGTCACGCGCACCGCGTCGCCCTGGATCGAGGCCTGAACCTTCATCTTGGAGTCCTTGATGATGCGGGTGATCTTCTTGGCGTACTCGGTGGCGATGCCCTCGCGCACCTTGAGGACCTGTTTGACCTTGTCGCCACCGATTTTTTCGACCTTGCCGATGTCCAAAAAGCGCACGTCCACATTGCGCTTGGTCAGCTTGTTGCGCAGGATGTCCTCGACCTGGGTCAGCTGGAACTCGGCATCGCCGTACAGCGTGATGTCCTTGTCCTTGAGCTCAATCGCGGCGGAGGTGCCCTTGAAGTCGAAACGGGTGCCGATTTCCTTGGCCGAGGTGTCCACGGCGTTGCGGACTTCGACCATATTGGGTTCGCAAACGGTGTCAAAAGAAGGCATGTTCTGAAGCTGGCTGCAAAGGTTGGGAATGCGACAATTCTCCCATGATCCTGGAGCAAAACGTCGCCCTGCAGCCCTACAACACCTTCGGCATCGCTGCCCGCGCCGAGGCCCTGGTGCGGGTGCGCGCCGAGGACGATTTGCTGGCCGTGCTGCAGGACGCCCGGCTGGCCCACCTGCCCCGCACGGTGCTGGGCGGTGGCAGCAATGTGGTGCTGACGGGCGATGTGCGCGGCCTGGTGCTCAAGGTCGAGGTGCCGGGATTGCGCCTGGCGGGTGAGACCGACAAGTGCTGGATCGTTGAAGCCGGCGCGGGGGTGGACTGGCACCAGTGCGTGACCTGGACACTCGAACAGGGCTATCCGGGTCTGGAGAACATGGCCCTGATTCCCGGCACCGTGGGGGCGTCTCCGGTGCAAAACATCGGTGCCTACGGTGTCGAGTTGCAAGACCGTTTCCATGCACTCGACGCCATGGACCTGTTCACCGGCGAAGTGTTCACCCTGGACCATGCCCAGTGTGGCTTTGGCTACCGGGATTCGGTCTTCAAGCACGCCTCGCACGGGCCGGAAGACCTGGGTCTGGCCGGCCGCGCCGTGATCCTGCGTGTGCGCCTGGCCCTGCCCAAAAGGTGGAAGCCCGAGCTGGGCTACCTGGACCTGGAGCGCAAGATGGCCGAGACCGGCAACAACGCGCCCAACGCCAAAACGGTCTTCGATTGGGTCTGTGCCATCCGCCGCGCCAAGCTGCCCGACCCGGCCGTGATCGGCAACGCCGGCAGTTTCTTCAAGAACCCGACAGTGACGCCCGAGCAGTGTGCCGACATCATCGCGCGCGAGCCCAAGGTGGTGCACTACCCCATGCCCGACGGCAGCGTCAAACTGGCCGCCGGCTGGCTGATCGACGCCTGCGGCTGGAAGGGCAAGACCGTGGGTCATGCCGGTGTGTACGACAAGCAGGCGTTGGTGCTGGTCAACCGCGGCACCGCCGAGCACCCCTGTACCGGCGGCGAGGTGATGACCTTGGCCAAAGCGATCCAGACCAGTGTCTACGAGCGCTTTGGCATCCGCTTGGAGCCGGAGCCGGTGGTGATTTGAGCCCGATCGCCCTGGCGTAAAAAAACGGCCTCGAACAGAGGCCGTTTTTGCAGCACAAGCCAAGCATCAGCGCTTGCTGCCTTCGAGTTTGAAGATGCTGGGGCCTTCGCCGGTCGAGAGCAGCCCGGTGTGGGCATAGACGCCCAGCTTGGCACGCGTGTCGGTGATGTCGAGGTTGCGCATGGTCAGCTGACCGATGCGGTCCAGCGGGCTGAACGGCGCGTCTTCCACCTTTTCCATCGACAGGCGCTCGGGCGCGTAGGTCAGGTTGGGCGACTCGGTGTTGAGCAGGCTGTAGTCGTTGCCACGGCGCAGCTCGAGCGTCACGGTGCCGGTGATGGCACGCGCCACCCAGCGCTGGGCGGTTTCGCGCAGCATGATGGATTGCGGGTCGAACCAGCGGCCCTGGTAGAGCAGGCGACCGAGCTTGAGGCCATTGATGCGGTACTGCTCGATCGTGTCTTCGTTGTGGATGCCGGTGACCAGGCGCTCGTAGGCGATGTGCAGCAGCGCCATGCCGGGGGCTTCGTAGATGCCGCGGCTCTTGGCCTCGATGATGCGGTTCTCGATCTGGTCGCTCATGCCCAGGCCGTGGCGGCCGCCGATCTCGTTGGCCTTGAGGAACAGCGCCACCGGGTCGGCGTATTCGACGCCGTTCAAGGCGACCGGGATGCCTTCTTCAAAGCGCACCGAGACTTCTTCGGCTTTCACTTCGACTTCGGGCTTCCAGAACTGCACACCCATGATCGGGTTGACGATGCGGATGCCAGAGTTCAGGTGCTCCAGGTCTTTGGCTTCGTGGGTGGCGCCGAGCATGTTGGAGTCGGTGCTGTACGCCTTCTCCACGCTCATTTTGTAGTCAAAGCCGTTGGCAATGAGGAACTCGCTCATTTCCTTGCGGCCACCGAGCTCGTCGATGAAGGTCTGGTCCAGCCAGGGCTTGTAGATCTTCAGGCTGGGGTTGGTCAGCAGGCCGTAGCGGTAAAAGCGCTCGATGTCGTTGCCCTTGAAGGTCGAGCCGTCGCCCCAGATGTGGACGTCGTCTTCCTTCATGGCGGCCACCAGCATGGTGCCCGTCACGGCGCGGCCCAGCGGGGTGGTGTTGAAGTAGGTGATCCCGCCAGTAGAGATGTGGAAAGCGCCGCACTGGATGGCGGCAATGCCTTCGTGCGCCAGCTGGGTGCGGCAGTCAACCAGGCGGGCTTTTTCGGCGCCGTAGGCCATCGCCTTGCGCGGAATCTCTTCGTAGTCGCTCTCGTCGGGCTGGCCGAGGTTGGCCGTGTAGGCGTAGGGCATGGCGCCCTTTTTCTTCATCCACAGCAGGGCCGCAGACGTGTCCAGGCCGCCCGAAAAGGCGATGCCGACTTTTTGCCCTTTGGGCAGGTGTTGCAGGATGGTGCTCATGGTCTTGGCTCAGTAACTTGCCCTTCGACAGGCTCAGGGCGAACGGCGCGTGTGTTGACGGCGGAAAGTGGCTCAGCCGAAATGGCAGATGTAGTGGTAAGCCACCTTCCGC
>JBDLTR010000113.1:0-3025 GCA_039805705.1 Pseudomonadota bacterium | reverse complement strand
TCTTGTTTTCGATCTCGCGGGCCAGCGCGGGGTTCTCACGCAGGAACTCACGGGCGTTGTCGCGGCCCTGGCCGATTTTCTCGCCGTTGTAGGCGTACCAGGCGCCCGACTTCTCGATGATCTTGGCGTTCACGCCCATGTCGATGATTTCGCCTTCGCGCGAGATGCCCTCGCCGAACAGGATGTCGAATTCGGCCGTCTTGAACGGGGGCGAAACCTTGTTTTTGACCACCTTGACCTTGGTCTCGTTGCCGATGGCGTCGTCGCCCTTCTTGATGGTGCCGGTGCGGCGGATGTCCAGGCGCACCGAGGCGTAGAACTTGAGCGCGTTACCGCCGGTGGTGGTTTCGGGGCTGCCGAACATCACGCCGATCTTCATGCGGATCTGGTTGATGAAGATGACGGTGCAGTTGGTCTTCTTGATGGTGGCGGTCAGCTTGCGCAGGGCCTGGCTCATCAGGCGGGCTTGCAGGCCGGGCAGGCTGTCGCCCATCTCGCCTTCGATTTCGGCCTTGGGTGTGAGGGCGGCGACCGAGTCGACCACCACCAGGTCCACCGCGCCCGAGCGCACCAGGCTGTCGACGATCTCGAGCGCCTGTTCGCCGGTGTCGGGCTGGGAAATCAGCAGGTCCTGCAGGTTCACGCCCAGGTTCTGGGCGTACTGCACGTCGAGCGCGTGCTCGGCGTCGACAAAGGCGCAGGTGCCGCCGAGTTTTTGCATCTCAGAGATCACTTGCAGCGTCAGCGTGGTCTTGCCCGACGATTCCGGGCCATAGATCTCGATCACGCGGCCACGCGGCAGACCGCCCACGCCCAGCGCGATGTCCAGGCCCAGCGAGCCGGTGGAGACCACCTGGATGTCCTCGATTTGCTCGCCTTCGCCCAGGCGCATGATGGTGCCTTTGCCGAACTGTTTCTCGATCTGGGCCAGGGCGGCTTGCAGGGCTTTGGCTTTTTCGCTGTTCACGTCGCTCATGGGAATCTCCTTGAAAATCAATGGGTTGGGTGATCCGGCTTGTGTTTCCTCGCACAAAGACTGGATGCGTGACCAGCACTGTAAACGTACAGTACTTGGCTGTAAATAGAAAATTTGGTCAGTTTGCTTTACCATTTGCCCATGGCCGAAATCCCCTCCACACCGCCCGACGACCGCTGGCGCCAGGGCCACCTGGGCCGCTGGCTGGGCCACGCCATGCGCCGATTTGACGAGCGTGTGCTGCAGCTCATGGCCAGCAACGAGGGGGTGCCGCTGGCCCTGGCCAACCTGGCGGCGCGCGAGCAGGTCAGCGCCGCGCACATCCACATCACGCGCCACCTGGCGCTGCAGGGCTCGCGCCTGACCGAGCTGGCGCAAGCGGCGGGCATGAGCAAGCAGGCCATGGGCACCCTGGTCAACCAGTGCGAGGCCTGGGGCCTGGTGCGCCGGCAGGACGACCCGCTGGACGCCCGCGCCAAGCAGGTGGTGTTCACCGAGGCGGGCCTGGCCTGGCTGCTGGCCTTTGAAGAGGCGGTGGCGCAGGCCGAGCGCGAGTTCCGTGAGGCCGTGGGCGAGGAGGTGGCCACGGTGGTCAAGCTGGGCCTGGAGGCCTATGCCCACTGAAGCGGCGCTGCACGGGCGTTGCGAGGGTGTGGGCGCGCACTAGAATGCCAGGCACGCCCTGACCGCCGAGGGCGATTCCTCCCAAAAAAACAGGAGACAGCCATGCGAATTCTGATTGCCGAAGACGACCAGGTGCTGGCCGACGGTCTGCTGCGCAGCTTGCGCAGCGCGGGTGCCGCGGTGGACCACGTGGCCAGCGGCTCGGAGGCCGACGCGGCCTTGATGACCAACAACGAATTCGACCTGCTGATCCTCGATTTGGGCTTGCCCAAGCTGCACGGCTTGGAGGTGCTCAAGCGCCTGCGCGCACGCGGCTCCACCCTGCCGGTGTTGATCCTGACGGCGGCCGACAGCGTCGAAGAGCGCGTCAAGGGCCTGGACTACGGCGCCGACGACTACATGGCCAAGCCCTTCAGCCTGCAAGAGCTCGAAGCCCGTGTGCGCGCCCTCACGCGCCGTGGCATGGGCGGCGCCACCTCGCAAATCAAACACGGCCCCCTGGTCTACGACCAGGCCGGCCGCGTGGCCACCATCGAGGGCAAGATGGTCGAGCTCTCGGCGCGCGAGCTCGGCCTGCTCGAAGTGCTGCTGCAACGTGCGGGCCGCCTGGTCAGCAAGGACCAGCTGGTCGAGCGCCTGTGCGAATGGGGCGAAGAGGTCAGCAACAACGCGATCGAGGTCTACATCCACCGCCTGCGCAAAAAAATCGAGAAGGGCCCGATCCGCATCGCCACCGTGCGCGGCTTGGGCTATTGCCTCGAGAAGATCCCGGGCTGAGCACGCCTGCGCCGGCCTGAACCATGAAGTCCCGGGGCTGGCAATGGGGGTTTTTCAAGCGCGAGCAGCGCTCGCTGTTCGGCGAAATCCTCGACTGGATGCTCACGCCGCTCTTGCTGCTGTGGCCGATCAGCCTGGCGCTGACCTGGCTGGTGGCGCAGGGCCTGGCCAACAAACCGTTTGACCGTGCGCTGGTCTACAACGTGCAGGCCTTGGCCCAGCAGGTCAAGGTCGGGCCCGATCGCCGCGCCCAGTTCAACCTGCCCCAGCCGGCCAGCGAATTGCTGCGCGCCGACGAGACCGACCTGGTGTACTACCAGGTGCGTGGCACGCGTGGCGAGTTTCTGAGCGGCGAGCGCGACTTGCCCGAGCCGCCCAAGGACGAAGAAAAAGGCAACAGCTACGAGGTGCGCATCCGCGACGACGAGATGCGCGGTCTGGAAGTGCGCGTGGCCTACACCTGGATCCGACTCGACGCCGAAGGCCACCGCCCGGCCCTGGTGCAGGTGGCCGAAACCCGCGAAAAGCGCTCGGTGCTGGCCGCCGAAATCATCAAGGGCGTGATGCTGCCGCAGTTCGCCATCCTGCCGCTGGCGGTGCTCCTGGTGTGGCTGGCGCTGGTGCGCGGCATCAAGCCGCTGTCGCAGC
>JBDLTR010000112.1:0-18869 GCA_039805705.1 Pseudomonadota bacterium | reverse complement strand
TATATGCCCCCGGAAACGGTGAACAGCGCGGTCAGCAAGACGATGAAGGGGATGTATTCGGCAAGCAAGGCGTGCACCAGGTTCACCCCGGCCAAGCCTGGGCCGAAGACCAGCGCAAACGGCAGCAGAAACGCCAGGGCCCATCCCGCCGCGACCTTGCCGAAATGGTGGTGCCAAAAATGCGGGGCCAACAGCGGCATCATGGCGATCGACAACAGGATCCCGGCAAAGGGCACGCCCCACCAGGCGCTGAGCTGGCCGCCGTCGAGTTCAGCCGCCTGGGCCACACTGGCCATGCAGCCGCCCATCAACACCCCCAGGGCTTGGGCAGCACGTCTGCATCGGTTCATGGTTCTGTCCTTGTTGTGCATCAATGGCCGTCGATCTCAAACACTTGTTTGAGGTAGGCCAGGTATTTTTCATCGTCACACATGCCTTTGCCCGGCGTGTCCGACAACTTGGCGACAGGCTGGCCGTTGCAACGGGTCATCTTGATCACGATTTGCAGCGGCTCGTAGCCCAGGTCGTTGGTCAGGTTGGTGCCCACCCCAAAGGCCAGCTGACAGCGGCCACGGAACTGCTGGTAGAGCTCGATGGTGCGCGGGATGGTCAGGCTGTCGCTGAAGATCAGGGTCTTGGTTTGGGGGTCGACCCGGTTGCGCCGGTAGTGGTCGATCATGCGCTCACCCCACTGGAAAGGGTCGCCGCTGTCGTGGCGGGCCCCGTCAAAGAGCTTGCAAAAGAACATGTCGAAATCGCGCAAAAACGCGTTGAAGCCATAGACATCCGACAGGGCAATGCCCAGATCCCCGCGGTACTCACGCGCCCACGACTCGAAGGCAAAGACCTGGCTGTCGCGCAGGCGCGGGCCCAGGGCCTGGCAGGCCTGCAGGTATTCGTGCGCCATGGTGCCCAGCGGGGTCAGGCCCAGCAAATGGGCGAAGTGCACATTGCTGGTGCCTGCAAACTGCCCGGTCGGTCCCGTGCCCAGGCGCGCCGCCAGCACGCGCAGCACCTCCTCGTGCCAGGCGCGTGAAAAACGCCGGCGCGTGCCGTAATCGGCGATCTTCAGGGCCTGCAAGTCTTCGGACTGCAGCAGCGCGATCTTGGTGTCCAGGCGACGGCGGCCTTCCATCAGGTCGGGCACGCGCTGCGTGTTGCGGAAGTAGACCTCGTTGACGATGGCCAGCACCGGGATCTCGAAGAGGATGGTGTGCAACCAGGGCCCCGAGATGGTGATGTCGATTTCGCCACTGTCCAGCGGTGTGATCTGGATGTACTTCTCGTTGAGGCGGAACAAGCCCAGGAAGTCCACGAAATCGCTTTTGATGAAGCGCAGGCTGCGCAGGTAGCGCAGCTCCGACTCCTTGAAGCTCAGGCTGCACAGCGAGCGGATCTCGCTGCGGATCTCGTCCGCAAAGGGTGCCAGCTGCACGCCGGGGTTGCGGCATTTGAACTTGTATTCGACCTGCGCACCCGGGAACTGGTGCAGCACCACCTGCATCATGGTGAATTTGTAGAGGTCGGTGTCCAGCAGACTGGTGATGATCATGGCGTGTGCGCCATTCCGGCTTGCGGCATGGCCTGTGAGGCGATGGGAGGCATGTTAACCAGATCGGCAACGCCCGTCGGCGATCTGGCCATGCCTGCCCAAGCCGGGCGTCAGTCGACGAACTGGGTGAACTCGCTCGCGCTCACGCGCGTGGTCTGGAAGCTGTTGACCACGGCCGACTCGTCGGCATAACCCAGCGACATGCCGCACACCAGCATCTCGTGGTCCCCGGCACCGACCAGGGGCAAGATGATCTTGGCGAAATTGTTCCAGGCCGCTTGCGGGCAAGTGTGCAGGCCGCGCGAGCGCGCTGCGATCATCAGGGTCTGGAGGAACATGCCTTAGTCGAGCAGGCTGCCCCGGCCCATGGCCTTGTCGATGGTGAACATCAGGCCCACCGGCGCGTCAAACAGCTTGAAGTTGCGCTGGTGCTGCTCATGCATGCGCGCCTTGTCGCCCTTGCCGATGCCCAGCACGTTGTACAGACCAAAACCGCATTCACGGCGGCGGTCGATGTAGGGGCTGATCCACTTTTCGGGGTAGTAGTCATAGGCCTCGGCGTAGTCGGCGGCCAGCGCCGGGTTGGCGGCCATGGCATCGTGTGCGGCGCAAACCTGGCTCACCAGGGCATCGCGCTGGGCGCCCTGCAGCACATAGACCTTCCAGGGCTGGGTGTTGGTGCCGCTGGGCGCGCGGCCCGCCAGCTCCAGGATCTCCATGAGCAGCGCCTTGTCCACCGGCTTGTCGAGGAAGGCGCGCGTCGAAAAACGACTGCCGATGGCGGCATCGACGCTGGCGGGGTCGGCCACGCGTGCGCTGACCTGGGGGGTGGGGGGAAAAGGCTTCATGTGAGGGTCTCCAAAAATTGTTTGAGTGGTGCCGGCAGGGGCACTGGGCGGCGGGTTGCGCGGTCCACATACACATGCACAAAATGCCCCTTGGCCGCGGTCAGGGGCTCGCCTTGCGCAAACAGGCCCACCTCGTAGCGCACGCTCGAGGTGCCCAACTTGGCCACGCGGATGCCGGCGTCGATGGTCTGCGGAAAAGCCAGCGGCGCAAAGTAATTGCACTGGGTTTCGATGACCAGCCCGATCGTCTGGCCACCGTGGATATCGAGCACGCCCCGCTCGATCAGCGTGGCGTTCACCGCCGTGTCAAACCAGCTGTAATAGACGACGTTGTTGACGTGGCCATAGACGTCGTTGTCCATCCAGCGCGTGGTGATGGGGCGAAAAGCCTTGTAGGCCTCGCGGCCCTCGGGCTGGGGTTTGACGCTCGCGTTCATGGCCGCCGATTGTGCCAGCGCCGCCAGTACTCCAGCCCGGTGCGCCAGGTCTGCACCTGCACCTGCACCGTGGTCTCGATGTCGTGGCCATAGCCGCCGCCCATGCACAGCACCACCGGCAGGCGACGCTGCCAGGCCCAGTCGAACACCGCGCGGTCGCGCGCGGCCATGCCATCCAGGCTGAGTTTGAGGCGACCCAGGCGGTCCCCCTCGTGCGCATCGGCCCCTGCCAGGTAAACCACCATGCGGGGCTCAAAGCGGCCTGCGAGCTCGGCCAGCGCCTGGTGCAAAGCCTCCAGATAGGCGTCATCGCGGCAGCCGTCGGGCAAGGCCACGTCCAGATCGCTCGGCTCCTTGCGAAAGGGGAAGTTCTTGTCGCCGTGCAGCGACAGCGTGAACACGCTGGGGTCTCGCGCAAAAATGTGGGCAGTCCCGTTGCCCTGGTGGACGTCCAGGTCGATCACCGCCACCGGCCAAGCCTGCCTCTGGGTGCGCCACACCTCGGCCTGCATCAGGCGTGCGGTCACCGCGATGTCGTTGAACACGCAAAAGCCGCCGCCCTTGTGGGCGTAAGCGTGGTGGGTGCCCCCCGCCAGGTTGCCGGCCAGCCCTTCGGTGAGGGCTGCGCGCGCGGCCGCGACCGAAGCGCCGACCGAGCGGCGCGCACGCTCTGCCATGGCCGGGCTCCAGGGAAAACCGATTTCGCGGTAGACGGCCTCGTCCAAGGTGCCCTGAGCGATGCCCTGGATGTACGCCGGGGTGTGCACCAGCGCCAGCTCGCCATCGCTGGCGGGTGGAGCCTCGAAAAAGCGCAAATCGGCCAATTCAGCCGCCAAACGCTCGCGCAATCGGCTGTATTTGCGCATCGGAAAGCGGTGCCCTTCGGGCAAGGGCAGGACGAAATGGTCGGCGTAATAGGCGTGCATGGGCTGCAAGATTCTAGAAAATGCTCTCTAAAGGGGCGTTTTTGACAGTTTGGCCCCTTGTCAGCGCCTGCCTTCGCCCGCATACTTCGACCTATGCTGCACTGCAACATGCTGTATCGGCCCCTCAGGGTCTGTTTCGGCGCAGTCCACCCCCACTTTCAAAATTGGAGAAGACCATGATGACCCCCGAACAAATCGTTGCCTCGCACAAAGCCAATGTCGAAACCCTGTTTGGCCTGACCGCCAAGGCGTTCGAAGGCGTGGAAAAGCTCGTCGAGCTGAACCTGTCGGCCGCCAAAGCCGCCCTGGCCGAATCGGCCCAGAGCAGCCAGACCGTGATGAGCGCCAAAGACGCCCAAGAACTGCTCGCCCTGCAAGCCAGCCTGTTCCAGCCCCTGGCTGAGAAAACCGCCGCTTACAGCCGCCAGCTCTATGACATCGCGTCGAGCACGGGTGGCGAGTTCACCAAGGCCTTCGAAGCCCAAGCGGCGCTGGCCCAAAAGCAGTTCGCCAGCATGATCGACAGCGCCGGCCACAACGCCCCCGCAGGCTCCGAATCGGCCGTGGCCATGATGAAGAGCGCCGTGGCTGCCGCCAACAACGCTTTCGAGTCGGTGCAAAAAGCCGTCAAGCAAGCCACCGATCTGGCCGAATCCAACTACAACGCCATGGCCCAAAACGTGTCGGCTTCCTCCAGCAAGCCCAGCAAAAAGCGCTGAATGGCCAGGCCTTGAAAAAGGCCCGCGTGACCTGAATTCCGAGTTGTCTCCTCGGATCCTTTCGACATCTTCTGAGATTCAGGGATCCCTTCAGGGCTGATCGCAAGATCAGCCCTTTTTTTTCGCCTTCACTCGCCCCGCTCAAAGGCCGCCAAGCGGGCTTTGAGCTGCGGCAAGGCCGCCAGCATGGCCAGACGCCCGGCCTCGATCGAGCGTCGGCGGGCGCTGAAATCCGCGCTTTTCACGCCCGACAGCGCGGGCCGCACCACCATGTCGGCCTCCCGCAGGGCCAGCTGGTTGATGCTTTTGCCCATGATCGCGAAGGTCTGCAGCAGGATCTGGAACGTGTCGCCCGCGGGGTTGCCCTCGGGGTCACTGGAAATGTCGACCGCCAGCACGAAATTGGCCCCCATCTCGCGCGTTTGACGCACCGGCACGGGTGCCACCAGGCCCCCATCGACGTATTCATGCTCGCCGATGCGCACCGGCTGGAACACCGCGGGCACGGCGCTGGAGGCCCGCACTGCCGAGCCGGTGTTGCCACGGCGGAAAGTCACCGCCTCACCGCTGCGCAAATCGGTGGCCACGATGCCCAGCGGGATCTTCATCTGCTCGATCGGCTTGCCCCCCACCTGGGTGTTGACGTAACGGGCCAGTGCCTCACCGCGCAAAGCCCCCCGGTTCAGCAAGGGCAGCATCCAGTCGGTGATCTGGGCTTCTTCCATGGTGTCGGCGATGCGGCGCAGCTCCTGTGGCGAGTGGCCGCTGGCGTACAGCGCCGCCACCAGGCTGCCCGCCGAAGTGCCGGCCACCAGCTGCGGCGACAGGCCCGCCTCTTCCAGCACCTGGATCACCCCCACATGCGCAAAGCCCCGCGCCGCGCCGCCCCCCAAGGCCAAGCCGATGCGCGGGACTCGCCGCTCGGGGGCGGAAACCGCGGGTCCTGGCGCACTGGCCTGGACGGGTTTTTCCGCACGGGGCGGCTCCCCCAACGGGGGGGATGTGGGCGCTGTGCTGCAAGCGGCCAGGGAGATGCACACCCCCAGCAAGCAGTAGCGCCCAAGATTTTTATTGATAATGATTCGCATTTAGTTTATACTCACGCCACAGTCATTGTTTTGGACCCTGCCATGCGCCGCCTTCTGATTGCCCTCCTGACCAGCAGCCTGACCCTGAGCGCCCTGCCCGCGTTGGCGCAGGACAAAGTGCTGAACATCTACTCCGCGCGCCACTACCCCACGGACGAGGCGCTGTACAGCGACTTCACCAAGGCCACCGGCATCAAGATCAACCGTGTCGACGCCGACGATGCCGGTATTCTCGCTCGCCTCAAGGCCGAGGGCGCCGCCTCGCCGGCCGATGTGATCCTGCTGGTCGACGCCTCGCGCCTGTGGCGCGCCGAAGTGGATGGCTTGTTCCTGCCCGTGCACTCCAAGGCGCTCGAAGAGGCCATTCCCGCCCACCTGCGCGCCAAGTCCAGCGAGAGCGGTACCCCCTGGTTTGGCCTGTCCACCCGTGCGCGGGTGGTCGTCTTCGACAAACTCAAACACAGCAAGGCCGATCTCGACAGCTACGAAAAACTGGCCGACCCCAAATTCAAAGGCCAGTTCTGCGTGCGCTCGGGCTCGCACCCCTACAACCTGAGCCTGTTTGGCGCCATGGTCGAGCACCTGGGCCCGCAAAAGACCGAGGCCTGGCTCAAAGGCTTGGTGGACAACATGGCGCGCTCGCCCAAGGGCGGCGACACCGACCAGATCAAGGCGGTGGCTGCCGGCGAATGCGGCTTTGCCCTGACCAACACCTATTACCTCGCGCGCCTGATGCGCTCCAACAACCCGGCCGACAAGGCGGTGACCGAGCGCATCGGTGTGGTCTTCCCCAACCAGTCGAGCTGGGGCACGCACGTCAACATCGCCGGCGGTGCGGTGGCGCGCCACGCCAAAAACGTGGACAACGCCGTTAAGTTCCTCGAATACCTGGCCAGCCCCTCGGCGCAAAACCACTTTGCCAACGGCAACAACGAGTGGCCTGCCGCCAAGGGCGTGGTTTTTGACAACCCGGCCCTCAAGGCCATGACCGGCGGCAGCTTCAAAAGCGAAGTCATCCCGATCAGCGCGGTCGGCATGAACCAGATCAAGGTCCAGCAGATGCTCGACCGCGTCGGCTTCAAGTAAACCCGCCCGGCAGGCCCGCCCTGCTTTGACCTCCCCCCCCCCAAAAAAGCCCCGTCTGCGGACGCGGGTGAGGACCTCTTTTTGCCTGTCACACCATGAACACGCCCTCTTCTTCTCCCACGCTGCGGCCCTTGGCCGCCCTCATGCTGGCCGGCTCCCTCGGTGCGCCAACAGCCGTGCTGGCACAAGACGCCACCCTGTCCACGGTGACCGTGCGCGACACGCAGGAATCGGCCACCGCGGCCAAGGAAAGCCTGCTGGTCAAGAAGACCGGCATCGCCAAGGGCCAACAGGCGCTCAAGGACATCCCACAGACCGTCACGGTGATGACCGAAAAGCTCATGAACGACCAGAACTTGGACGACTTCCGCAAGGTGCTCAAAGCGACCGCGGGCGTGACCTTCCTGGCCGGCGAGACCGGCGAGGAAGACGTGCGCATGCGCGGCTTCTCGCTGCAGCAGGCGGGTGACATTTACGTCGATGGTCTGCGCGATGCCCCGCTGGTCGAACGCGACACCTTCAACCTCGACCGCGTCGAGGTGCTCAAGGGCTCGGCCTCCATGCTGTTCGGCAAGGGCTCCACCGGCGGCGTGGTCAACCAGGTCAACAAGCAACCGTTCTTGATGGACCAAAGCGAGGTCAACCTCATGGTGGGCAGCGGCAACAGCCGCCGCGCCACGGTGGACCTCAACCGCCAAACCGGCGAAGACGCGGCCTTGCGCCTGAACGCCATGGTGCACAAGGCCGACAACTGGGGCGCCCGCGTCGACAAGAAAGGCATCGCCCCAAGCTACCGCTGGGGCATTGGCGAGCGCGATGAATTCACCATGGGCCTCTACCACCTTGAAACCGATGGTCGCCCGCTCTACAGCCACCCCTGGATGGTGGACAACGGCAGCAGCGTCAATGGCGGCCCGGGCCGCAACACCAGCGGCACCCTGGTGCCTGTGCTCGACGCGGGCAACTTTTATGGCCTGGCCAGCGACCGCCTGCGCACCGACACCACCTACGGCACCGCCAGCCACAAGCACCGCTTCGACGCCAGCAGCGAACTCAAAACCACGCTGCGCTACGGCCACTACAAGCGCGACCTGCTGGGCACCCAGGTCGGCTTCAGAAGCCTGACCAGCCTGGCCGACCTCAACGGCAGCACCGAACTCAGCCGCAACCCCAAGGCCCGTTATGGCGACAGCGATGTGCTGCAGCTGCAAAGCGATTACACCGGCGACTTCCAATGGCTGGGCCACAAGCACAGCCTGATCGCGGGCATCGACGTCCACCACGAATCCGCCCGTCGCAACAACAGCGCCACGAGCGGTTTGCCCACACCCTACCCGATCACCTGGGTGGGCACCCCCAACAACGGCGTCGGCATCGTCGACGAACGCCCCTGGGCCCCAACCATGTCCTTCCGCTCGCAAACCCTGGGCGCCTATGTGCAGGACACGCTGCAGCTGACGCCGGCGCTCAAACTCCAAGGCGGCGTGCGCCTCGAACATTTCACGACCACCTACAAGGACGCGCAGGACCGCAGCGCCAGCTTCGACAAAACCTTGGCCAGCCCGCGCCTGGGCCTGATCTGGCAGCCCAGCGCCAGCAGCACGTACTACAGCTCCTGGGGCACGTCCTACAACACCTCGGGCGACACCTACCTCTATGGCGTGGGCACCAGCCTCACGGGCGCCAACCTGACCACGCTCAACACCCCGCCCGAGAAGAGCCGCAACTTCGAGATCGGCAGCAAATTCGAGCTGCTCGACGGCAAAGCCTTGCTGGGCGTGGCCGCTTTCCACTCGGAGAAATACAACGAGCGCAACACCGACGTCGATTCGGCGGCCAACCAGTACCTGCTGTCGGGCCGGCGTCACGCCAGCGGCATGGAATTCAATGTCGCGGGCCGCCTCAGCCCCGCCTGGGAAGTCTTCTACAACCACACCTGGATCCCCGATGCCCGCATCGACGTGAGCTCGGCCACCGGCAGCATGCGCCAAGGCGACCGCCCGGGTCTCACACCCAAGCACAGCGCCAGCCTGTGGAGCACCTGCCAGATCGCACCGATGTGGCGTGTGGGCGCAGGCCTGAACTACCGCGGCGCCCAGACACCGCTGATCAACGCGCACCTCACCACCACCCCCTTCACCACGCTCGACGCGATGGTCGAACACACCCTGACGGAAAACACCGTGCTCAAGCTCAACGTGAGCAACCTCCGCGACAAACGCTACATCGACCAGGTGTATTCCTCGTTTTACGTGCCCGGCTTGCCGCGCCGCATCGAGCTCAGCCTCAAAACCCTGTTCTGAACACCCTGCCATGCTGCTGACCCTGCACCAAGTCCTCAGCCCCGAGGAAGTCACCCAAGCCCGCGAGGCCTTGCAGGGCGAAGACCTGTGGCGCGACGGGGCCAACACCGCCGGCGCCCAGGCGCAGACGCAGAAGAACAACCGGCAGCTGCGCCAGGACAGCGACACCTCGCGCCAGTTGCAAACCCTGGTCTTGCAGGCCTTGCAGCGCGACCCGCTGTTTTTCTCCGCCGCCCTGCCCAAGCGCATCCTGCCGCCGCTCTTCAACCGCTATGGCGGCGCGCACAACTTTTATGGCGCGCACGTCGATGGCGCCATCCTCAAGATGCCCAGCCATGCTGCTCAGGCCATCCCTTGGCTGCGCAGCGACGTCTCGTGCACCGTGTTCCTGTCCGACCCGGACGACTACGAGGGCGGCGAGCTGCTCGTGCAAGACACCTATGGCAGCCGCGGTGTCAAGCTCGCCGCCGGCGACGCGGTGCTCTACCCAGGCACCAGCGTGCACCAGGTCACGCCGGTCACGCGCGGCGAACGTCTGGCCGCTTTCTTATGGATCGAGAGCCTGGTGCGCAGCGACGAGCAACGCCGGCTTCTCTTCGACCTCGACATGAACCTGCTCCAGCTGCGCGCGCAGCTGGGCGAAACGCCCCAGACCACCGCGCTCACAGGCGTGTACCACAACCTGTTGCGCCAGTGGGCCGACACCTGAAGCTCCGACCCCCATGCCCCAGCCCATCGTCAACCTGCACGACCATGCGCGCGCCGCCCAGGCCGCGCTGGACGAGGCCGCCTGGGCCTATTTCAGCGGTGGCGCTGGCGATGAGCTGACCCTGCAGCGCAACGAACGCGGCTGGCAGCAATGGGGCCTGGCACCGCGCGTGCTGCGCGACCTGCGCGGCGGGCACACGCGCTGCCCGCTGCTGGGCCGCGAATGGCCGCTGCCCTTGCTGGTCGCGCCCATGGCCTACCAGCGCTGGGCGCATGCCGACGGCGAAACCGGCATGGCGCTGGCCGCCGCGGCCCAGGGCTGCGGCCTGGTGCTGTCGCACCAGACCAGCACACCGCTGCAGGAAGTGGCCCGATGGGTGGCGCACGAGGCAGGGCGCGGGCCGCTGTGGTTCCAGCTCTACGGCCAAACCGACCGTGGCCAGACCCGCGAGCTGCTGGCGCAGATCGAGCAGGCGGGCTACGAAGCCCTGGTGCTGACGGTGGATGCGCCCGTGCATGGCGCCCGCGACCGCGAACGCCGCCATGGCCTGCCGCTGCCCGAGGGCGTGCGCGCCGTGCACTGGCCGGCGCAGACCGTGGCCAGCGGTGCCGGCCTGTGCGGCGGCCTGGCCGACACCGCGCTGCGCTGGGACGATGTGGCCTGGCTCGTCGCGCACACGCGCCTGCCCCTGCTGCTCAAGGGCATCACCCACCCGCTGGATGCGCGCGAAGCGCTGCGCCAGGGCGCGGCGGGCGTGGTGGTCAGCAACCACGGCGGCCGGGTGCTCGACACCTTGCCCGCCAGCGCCGAGCTGCTCGCGCCCGTGGTCGATGCCGTGCGCACCGAGCGGCCCGATGCGGTGGTGCTGGTGGATGGCGGCATCCGCCGCGGCACCGATCTTTTCAAAGCGCTCGCGCTCGGGGCCAATGCCGCGCTGGTCGGACGCCCCGCCCTGTATGGCCTGGCCCATGCGGGCGCGCGCGGCGTCGCCCACGTGCTGCGCCTGCTGCGCGACGAATTCGAAATGGCCATGGTGCTGTGTGGCTGCCGCACCCCCCTGGACATCGGCCGCGGGCACCTGCAAGGCCTGGCCTGAACCCCGGAAAGCACCCTTGAGCACCTTGCCCCTGACCACCGCCCCCAGGCCCCGGCAGCCCACCGCCCGCGTGACGGCGGCCGTGCTGCTGGCCCATGCCAGCGTGATCGCCTGGATCCTCCACGGCCTGAGCTCGCCCACCCAGCCCGGCGCGGGTGAGCAGGTCATCATGGCCAGCGTGGTGGCCCAGATGCCCTCGCCCGAGGCGGCTCGGCCCGCACCGGTCACTGCGCCGGCCGCCGCGCGTGTGCCGACCCCAACCCTGGTGCAGCGCCCGGCCCCCACACCACTGAGCGCAGCCCCCTCGGCGGTGGTCGTCGCGCCCAGCGACAACGCCCCCAGCGTGTCCAGCGCCGCGCCCCCCTCGGCGGCACCCGCACAGGCCAGCGTCGGCGCGCGCGCAGCGCCCCCCGGCCCCACCGCCGTGGTGCCGCCCTCGAGCGATGCCGACTACCTCAACAACCCGCCGCCCGCCTACCCCCGCATGAGCCGCCGCATGGGCGAACAGGGCACGGTGCTGCTGCGCGTGCTGATCTCTGCCGAGGGGCGTGCCGAGCAGGCCGAGGTGCGCACCTCGAGCGGCTATGCCCGCCTGGACGAAGCCGCGCTGGAAACCGTCAAGCGCTGGCGCTACGTGCCCGGCAAGCGTGCCGGTGTGGCCGAGGCGATGTGGTTCAACGTGCCGATCCGTTTCGTGCTCGACTGATTTTTTGAGATTCACAGGAGTTCCCCATGTCCACCTCATTTGGCCTGTCCCACATCTGGACGCAAGGCGATGCCGTCACCCGCCTGATCCTGATCGCCATGCTCGGCATGTCGGTCATCAGCTGGGTGGTGATCGTGCTCAAGGCGCTCGACGTCTGGCGCCACAAGCAAAGCGCGCTCGGCAGCGAGCAGTTCTGGCACAGCACCAGCCTGGCCGAGGGCCTGGCCGTGCTCGGCCAGCGGCCCGGCAACCTGTTCCACACCCTGGTGCAGGTGGGCCAGGAGGCGACCGAACACCACCAGGCCGCACAGAAGCAGCTGCACGACCGCCTGGACATCAGCGACTGGGTCACGCGCAGCCTGCGCAACACCATTGACGACCACACCACACGTTTGCAAAACGGCCTGGCCATCCTCGCCTCGATCGGCTCGACCGCGCCTTTCGTCGGCCTGTTCGGCACGGTCTGGGGCATCTACCACGCGCTGGTGGGCATCGGCACCAGCGGCAACGCGAGCATCGACACCGTGGCCGGCCCGATTGGCGAGACGCTGATCATGACCGCGCTGGGCCTGGCCGTGGCCATCCCGGCGGTGCTGGGCTACAACGCGCTGGTGCGTGGCAACAAATTCATCATCGCCCGCATGAACCGCTTCGCGCACGACCTGCACGCCTATTTCGTGACCGGTGCACGCATCCGACACCCAGGAGACCACCATGGCGTTTGAGGCCCGCGAAGACAGCGACGAGGTGATGCACGAGATCAACATGACGCCGCTGGTCGACGTCATGCTGGTGCTGCTGATCATCTTCATCATCACCGTGCCCGTGATCCAG
This sequence comes from Pseudomonadota bacterium, assembly GCA_039805705.1. Taxonomy (GTDB): domain Bacteria; phylum Pseudomonadota; class Gammaproteobacteria; order Burkholderiales; family Burkholderiaceae_C; genus Limnohabitans_A. The sequence goes on along the minus strand of JBDLTR010000112.1, from coordinate 6,565 downwards.
CACGCGGTCAAGGTGCAATTGCCGCGTGCCAGCAGCAGCCGCGACCAGACCCCGCCCGAGAACCTGCAGCTGTCGGTCAACGCCCAAGGGCAGTACTTTTTGGGTGCGAAAGCCGTGGCCCCAGACGCGCTGGAGGCGCTTTTGCGCCAGCAGGCCGCCAAAGAACCGCAACCGCAGCTCTACATCCGCGGCGACAAGCAGGTGCCCTACGAGCGCGTGGCCCAGGCCATGACGGCGGCCCAGCGCGCAGGCCTGACCCGCATCGGCTTTGTCACCGACAGCCAGGGGCCATGAAACGCCAAAAGGGGGCCGAGGCCCCCTTGTTCAAGAACTGGGCCATTCATTCGCCCAGCACGCTGCGCAGCATCCAGGCGGTTTTTTCATGCACCTCCAGGCGCTGCGTCAGCAGATCGGCCGTGGGTTGGTCGTTCGCGGCATCGACCACCGGGAACAGACCGCGGGCGGTGCGGGCCACGGTTTCCTGTGCGCGCACCAGGTGGCGCACCATGTCTTCGGCCGAGGGCACACCGTCCACCTCTTTGACCGAAGCCAGCTGGGCAAACGCCTTGTAGGTGCCGGGCGCCGGATGGCCGAGCGAGCGGATGCGCTCGGCGATCAGGTCCAAGGCGGTCCATTGCTCGGTGTATTGCGCCATGAACATCTGGTGCAGGCTGTTGAACTGGGGCCCCGTCACGTTCCAATGGAAGTTGTGGGTCATCAGGTACAGCGCGTAGCTGTCGGCGAGCAAGGCCGACAGGCCTTTGACGATTTTTTCGCGGTCACGTGCCGAAATGCCAATGTCCAGCGTGGGCAGCGAGGCTTTGGCGCGGGCAGTGGCTTTTGGGGAGGCTTTGGCCATGGGACTTCTCCTGGGAAAGTGTTGAAGGGGGTTCAACGGTGCATCGATGCCCCGATTGTGCGTGCCCACAAGACCGCTGTGAAATCCATTCTTTCAAGCTCGGCCATTGCCAAAAACAATGGACACACCGGCCCGGCGATCCCCTGCCCGAGCGCTGGATTTTGACGTTTGTCAAAATCTATGGGTCTCGAGGCACTGATTGTCGATGGCTATTTTGGAGATTAGAAATGCCAATCGGCCAAAGTGTTGAATCGGGGCTTTGTGCACCTAAACTTCATCCCGTCGACGCCGTGTCGCCACCTTTTCTAACCACGAGGAAACCACCATGTCTCTGATCAACACCCCGGTCCAGCCTTTCAAGACCCAGGCCTTCCACAACGGCAAATTCATCGAAGTCACGGAGCAAAGCCTCAAGGGCAAGTGGTCCGTGCTGATCTTCATGCCGGCCGCCTTCACCTTCAACTGCCCCACCGAGATCGAAGACGCGGCCGACAACTACGCCGAGTTCCAGAAAGCCGGTGCCGAGGTCTACATCGTCACTACCGACACCCACTTCTCGCACAAGGTCTGGCACGAAACCAGCCCGGCCGTGGGCAAGGCCAAGTTCCCCCTGGTCGGTGACCCGACGCACCAGCTGACCAACGCCTTTGGTGTACACATCGCCGAAGAAGGCCTGGCCCTGCGTGGCACCTTCGTGGTCAACCCCGATGGCGTGATCAAGACCATGGAAGTCCACTCCAACGAGATTGCCCGCGACGTGTCCGAGACCCTGCGCAAGCTCAAGGCCGCCCAGTACACCGCCGCCAACCCCGGCCAAGTGTGCCCCGCCAAGTGGAAAGAAGGCGCCAAGACCCTGGCCCCTTCGATCGACCTGGTCGGCAAGATCTGATTCTTGCCAGCCGCGCCCTGCCCTGCAGGGCGTTGCGTGCAGCGCATGGCCAGGCCGTGCGTTGTGCCCAACGATTCCCCCCGTGAACCCACCGGGGCCAGCGCCACAAGCGCTTGGCCCAGGACTTTTGCACCCTGAAAAAGGAGAACACCATGCTCGACGACAGCCTCAAAGCCCAGCTTCAACAGTACCTTGGCCTGCTGCGCCAACCCATCCGCCTGATCGCTTCGCTCGACGACAGCGAGACAGGCCGTGACATGAAGGGCTTGCTCGAGACCATCGTCAGCCTGTCCGACAAGGTCAGCTTGGACACCAGCGGCAACGACGCGCGCAAACCGTCTTTCGTGGTCGCCCGCGAAGGCGAAACCCAGGGCGTGCGTTTCGCCGGCCTGCCGCTCGGCCACGAGTTCACCTCGCTGGTGCTGGCCCTGCTGTGGACGGGTGGTCACCCGCCCAAGGTGGAGCAAGATGTGCTCGACAGCATCCGGGCGCTCGACGGCGACTTCAACTTCGAGGTCTACATGTCGCTGACCTGCCACAACTGCCCTGACGTGGTCCAGGCGCTGTCGCTGATGGCGATCTTCAACCCGAAGGTCAAGACCACCGTGATCGAGGGCGGCGCTTTCCAGAAGGAAGTCGAAGAGCGCCAGATCATGGCCGTGCCCATGGTTTTCCTCAACGGCGAGGTCTTCGCCTCGGGCCGCATGAGCGTGGAAGAGATCGTCGCCAAGATCGACACCGGCGCCGCCAGCCGCGAAGCGGCCAAGCTCAACGCCAAAGAGGCGTTCGATGTGCTGATCGTCGGTGGTGGCCCTGCCGGTGCCGCCGCCGCCGTGTACGCCGCACGCAAGGGCATCCGCGTGGGTGTGGCGGCCGAGCGCTTTGGCGGCCAGGTCAACGACACCTTGGCCATCGAGAACTACATCTCGGTGCTCGAGACCGACGGGCCCAAGTTCGCCGCTGCGCTCGAAGCCCAGGTGCGTCACTACGGCGTGGACATCATGAACCTGCAACGCGCTGCCAAGCTGGTGCCTGCTGGCGCGGACGGCCTGGTCCAGATCGAGATGGACAACGGCGCCAGCCTCAAGGCGCGCAGCGTGATCCTCTCGACCGGCGCGCGCTGGCGCAATGTCAACGTGCCCGGCGAAGCCGAGTACAAGAACAAGGGCGTGGCCTACTGCCCGCACTGCGATGGCCCGCTGTTCAAGGGCAAGCGCGTGGCGGTGATCGGCGGCGGCAACTCCGGCGTGGAAGCCGCGATCGACCTGGCCGGCGTGGTGGAACACGTCACGCTCATCGAGTTCCTGGACCAGCTCAAGGCCGACGCCGTGCTGGTCAACAAGCTCAAGAGCCTGCCCAATGTGACCATCCACGTGAACGCGCAGACCACCGAAATCACCGGCGATGGCAGCAAGGTCAACGGCCTGGGCTACAAGGACCGTGTGAGCGGCGAGCTCAAGCACGTGCCGCTCGAGGGCGTGTTCGTTCAGATCGGCCTGGTGCCCAACACCGAGTGGCTCAAGGGCACCGTCGAGCTCTCCAAGTTCGGCGAGATCGTGGTCGACGCCAAGGGCCACACCAATGTGCCTGGCGTGTTCGCCGCCGGCGACTGCACCACCGTGCCCTACAAGCAGATCGTGATCGCCGCCGGTGAAGGCGCCAAGGCCGCGCTCAGCGCCTTCGACCACCTGATCCGCAACTGATCGGGCTTTGCCCCCGCGCGCTCAGCGCTCGGGGGTGAACACGCCCACCGCCAAGGCCAACCAGGCCAGCATGAAGGCGCTGCCGCCCCAAGGCACCAGGGCGCGCGCCTGGTCCCAGCCCCAGAGCAGGCGGACGTCGATGTTCAGGCAAAACAGCAGCTGACCCAGCAGCATCAGGCCGCCCGAGACCAGCAACCAGCGGCTGGGGTGCCGGGCGTGCGCCAAACCCACCAGCAGCAAGCCCAGCGCATGCAACTGCTGCATCTCCAAGGAAGCGGAAAACGTTGCTCCAGCCGCTTGCAAAGCCGGCACATGGGCGGCCGCGGCCGACAAGGCCACCGACAGCGCCGCCAAAACGGCCCCCAGGGCCATGAACACACGCGAAACACCAGACATGCACACCTCTCAAAGCAAGGGGCGGCGGTAACCTCCGGGCACGCCGCGCGGCGAGAGCACCAACTGCCACAGCTGGTTGTCCCGCGCCCGGAATGTACCAGCGCAGCTGAGCAGGTAATAGCGCCACATGCGGTAAAAGCGCGTGTCGTACAGGCCTTTGAGGCGGGGCCAAGCGGCCTCGAAGCGGGCATGCCAGGCCATCAGGGTGTGGTCGTAATCGGCGCCGAAGTTGTGCCAGTCCTCCAGCACAAAGCCTTCGAGCGCGCGCGTGAGCTCCAGCGCCGACGGCAAAGCGCCGTTCGGGAAAATGTATTTGTCGATCCAGGGGTCGGTCGATCCCCCCGAGCGGTTCTTGCCGATGGTGTGCAGCAGGCACAGGCCGTCGTCGTGCAGGCTGCGTTGGACCAGGTCGGCAAACGCGCGGTGGTTGCGGTGCCCCACGTGCTCGAACATGCCGATCGAGGCGATCCGGTCGAAGCGGTGCTGGCCCCGCGGGTTGAACTGGCGGTAATCCATCAACTCGAACTTCAGCGGCAAACCCTGCGCGCGTGACTGCGCCCAGGCCAACTGGGCTTTGGAGACCGTGAGCCCCACCGCATGCACCCCGTGGTGCCGCGCCGCGTGCAGCATCAGGCTGCCCCAGCCACAGCCGATGTCCAGCAAGGTCATGCCGGGCTCCAAGGCCAGCTTGCGGCAAACCAGCTCGAGCTTGGCCTCTTGCGCCTGGGCCAAATCCTGCGCATGTGCCCAATAGCCGCAGCTGTAAGCCATGCTGGGGTCGAGCATGGCGGCGTACAAATCGTTGCCCAGGTCGTAATGCACCCGGGCCACCTGCCAGGCACGCGCTTGCGATTGCAAATTGGTGAATTTGGCGCGCAGCACCGCCCACCACCAGCCGGGGCGCCCGACTTCTTCGTCGAGCCGGGCCTGCAAGACGCGGCAGATCAGTTCGTCCACCCGCTCACAATCCCACCACCCGTCCATGTAACTTTCGCCCAGCCCCAGGCTGCCGCGCGCGAGCACGCGCTCGAGCGTTTGCGGGTGGTGCACGCGCAAGTCCCAGGGCCGGGCACCATCGCAGCGGATGTCGGCCCGCGCGAGCAGTTCACGCGCACGCTGCTGTCGTTCGCTGTGGGCCCATTGCGCCCCTGGCGAGGCCTGCGTCATGTCCATGCCGACTCCTGTTCTGCAAACCCAGCGGGTGGTCGGCCCATGCTAGGCACGGCGGCAAGCCGCGCCCATTCACCAGAGGGTCTAAACCCTCTGGTCAGCGCACCCGGGCTTGTGCATAATTGACGTTTACGTCAACGTCAATTCAACCCAGGAGTCAGACATGGAAATAGCAGGCAAGGTGTTCATCGTGACCGGCGGGGCCTCGGGCCTGGGCGAAGGCACGGCGCGCATGCTGGCGGCCAACGGCGGCAAGGTCGTCATCGCCGACATGCAGGTGGACAAAGGCCAAGCCGTGGCCAAAGAGATTGGCGGCGCGTTTGTGAAGTGCGACGTCAGCAGCGAAGCCGACGGCCAGGCGGTGGTGGCCCAGGCGCTGAGCATGGGCAAGCTCATGGGCCTGGTCAACTGCGCCGGCATCGCCCCGGCCGAAAAAACCGTGGGCAAAAACGGCGCGCACAAGCTGGACGTCTACACCAAGACCATCATGGTCAACCTGGTCGGCACCTTCAACATGATCCGTCTGGCCTCTGAGGCCATGTGCAAGAACGAACCCGAAGCCACCGGCGAGCGCGGCGTGCTGATCAGCACCGCCAGCGTGGCCGCCTACGACGGCCAGATCGGCCAGGCCGCTTACGCCGCCTCCAAAGGCGGCGTGGTCGGCATGACGCTGCCGATCGCGCGCGACCTGTCGCGCAACGGCATCCGCAACATGACCATTGCCCCCGGCATCTTCGGCACGCCCATGCTGTTTGGCATGCCCCAAGAGGTGCAGGACGCGCTGGCCGCTGGCGTGCCCTTCCCCAGCCGCCTGGGCACCCCGCAGGACTATGCCAAGCTGGCCAAGCACATCATCGAAAACGACATGCTCAACGGCGAAGTGATCCGCCTGGACGGCGCGATCCGCTTGGCCCCGAAGTGAGCTGAGGCTCTGCCCCCGAGCAACAGGCCCTGCGGGGCCTGTTGTCATTTGTAGCGTTAGCATGTGCCCGATGGAGCCCGCATGCACAAAACCCTGAGCCTGGTCGCGCTCGCCCTGCTGGCCGCTTGCAGCACCCCACCCGGCGATGGGCGCTCGGGCGTGCCGGTACAACCCGAGGCCGCCAGCGCCAGCACCGCCAAACCCGGGTGGCTGTACGCGCGGCAGGCGGTGGCGGCCGCCAACCCCCTGGCCAGCCAGGCGGGGCTGCAGATCCTGCGCGCCGGCGGTTCTGCCCTGGATGCGGCGATCGCGGTGCAATGGGTGCTGGGCCTGGTCGAGCCGCAATCGAGCGGCATTGGCGGTGGCGCTTTCTTGCTGCATTTCGATGGGCAAAAGGTGCAGGCTTTCGACGGCCGCGAAACCGCCCCCGCCGCCGCGCGCCCGGACCAATTCATGGGCGCAGACGGCAAGCCCCTGGCTTTTGACGAGGCGGTGCACAGCGGCTTGGCCGTGGGGGTGCCCGGTGCCGTGCGCATGCTCGAAGCCGCGCACCGCCAGCACGGCGCCCTGCCCTGGGCCCGGCTGTTGGCGCCGGCCATCGCACTGGCCGAGCAAGGTTTTGCCAT
>JBDLTR010000111.1:0-4951 GCA_039805705.1 Pseudomonadota bacterium | reverse complement strand
CATCTGGGACATGATTTTCGGCAGCGCCCACATCACCCGACAATACCCCCCGAAAGTCGGGCTGATCGACGACCAACTGTTCGGGCAAGAACGCTGGTACCACCAGATGTTCTACCCTTTGCTGCAGTCGCGACGCGAGCAGACCGCCTTGAAATTTGGCGGCCGGGCCTTCACCGAAGACGACGTTCACCGACCCACCTGACCGGAGCCCCGCATGCGCGATGCCAACCCCCACGCCGATCCGCAACAGCAACGGTTGCAGGCCGTTTTCGCGCGGCAGGCCGAGACCGCCTTGCGCCTGCGCCAAAGCAGCTGGCAAGAGCGCGTGGGCAAAATCCGCCTGCTGCGCGAGGCGGTGATCGCGCGCACCGAGGCCTGGTACCAGGCCGCGCAGGCCGACTTTGGCAAGCCCGCGGGCGAGGTCGACCTGGCCGAAATCCTGCCGGTGTGCCTGGAGGCCAACGACGCGATCCGCCACCTCAAGCAATGGATGAAGCCGCAACGGGTCTGGCCCACCTGGCTGACGTTGGGCACGCGCAGCCAGGTGCAATGTGTGCCGCGCGGGCGCTGCCTGATCATTGGCCCCTTCAACTACCCGGTCAACCTGACGCTGGGGCCGCTGATCTCGGCGGTGGCGGCGGGCAACACCGCCATCGTCAAACCCTCCGAGCTCACCCCCCAGCTGTCGGCCCTGATCGCCGAGGTGGTGCGCGAGGTCTTCAGCGAAGACGAGGTGGCCGTGGTCGAAGGCGACGCCCAGGTCGCGCAAGCGCTGCAGCAGCTGCCGTTTGACCATGTGTTCTTCACCGGCAGCCCGGCGATCGGCAAACAGGTCATGGCAGCAGCAGCCCAGCACCTGGCCAGCGTCACGCTCGAGCTGGGCGGCAAGAGCCCGACCATCGTCGACGAGAGCGCCGACCTGCGCTTGGCCGCCAAAAACATCATCTGGGCCAAGTTCGCCAACGCGGGCCAGACCTGCATCGCGCCCGACCATGTCTATGTGCACGCCAGCGTGAAAGACGCCTGGGTGCAATGCTGCCGCGAGGAACTGAACCAGGCCTACGGCAGCAGCCTGCAACAGCAAAGCGAGAGCCCGCACCTGGCGCGCATCGTCAACCGCCGGCACGCCACACGCCTGAATGACCTGCTGCAAGACGCCAAGGCGCAGGGTGCACGCCTGCTGGCCGGCGGCGAAGCCCTGCCCGAGGCCTGTTTTGTGCAACCCACCTTGCTCGAAGGCGCGCCCCCACAGGCGCGGCTGATGCAAGAAGAGATTTTTGGCCCGCTGTTGCCCGTGATCAGCTACGAGTCGCTGGACGCGGTGATCGCCGCCATCAACGCGGCGCCCAAACCGCTGGCGCTGTACGTCTACAGCCGCCGCCGCACGGCCATCGATCAGGTTCTGCAGCGCACCGTGTCAGGGGGCGTGTGCGTGAACCATGCGCTGGTGCAGTTCCTGCATGGCCGCTTGCCGTTTGGCGGCGTCAACCATTCGGGCATCGGCAACGCCCACGGCCACTACGGCTTCAAGGCCTTCAGCCACGAACGCGCGGTGGTGCAAACCCAGCTGCCCCTGGTCGCCACCTTGTTCTCGGCGGGCGCCATCCCACCGCTGGTGCGCAAGGCCCTGAAGGCCTCGCTCAGATGGCTCTGACCGTGCGGCCCGCAGCGGCGGGCGGCTGGTGCGCGCTCATCGGCGGCGCAAATCGACCACGCGCTTGGCCTTGCCCTGGCTGCGCTCGACGCCGCCCTCGGCCTTGAGCTCGATCTCGACGCTCGAGCCGATGTAGACCTTGATCTCGTGCTGCAGCATCTTGGCCGCCGCGCGCGCCTCGATGCCCTCGGGCGCCACGCCCGGCTTGGTCTCGACCAGCACCTTGAGGTTGTCCATCGGGCCATCGCGCGTGAGCACGCACTGGTAGTGCGGCGCCAGCTCGTTGCGCTTGAGAATCAGCTCTTCGATCTGGCTCGGGAAGACGTTGACGCCACGGATGATCATCATGTCGTCGCTGCGGCCGGTGATCTTTTCCATGCGGCGCATGCTGCGCGCGGTGCCAGGCAAGAGGCGCGTGAGGTCGCGCGTGCGATAGCGGATGATGGGCAGGGCTTCCTTGGTCAGGCTGGTGAAGACCAGCTCGCCCATCTCGCCGTCGGCCACCGGTTCGCCCGTCTCGGGGTGGATGATCTCGGGGTAGAAATGGTCTTCCCAGATGGTCGGGCCGTCCTTGGTCTCGATGCACTCGTTGGCCACGCCGGGGCCCATCACCTCGGACAGGCCGTAGATGTCGACCGCGTCGATGCCCATGCGCTTTTCGATCGCGGCGCGCATGTCGTTGGTCCAGGGCTCGGCACCGAAGATGCCCAGGCGCAGCGAGCTGCTCTTGGGGTCGATGCCCTGGCGCTCGAACTCGTCGGCGATCGCCAGCATGTAGCTGGGCGTGACCATGATGATGTTGGGTTGGAAGTCCTGGATCAGCTGCACTTGGCGCTCGGTCTGGCCGCCGCCAAAAGGCACCACCGTCAGGCCCAGTTTTTCGGCGCCGTAGTGCGCACCCAGGCCACCGGTGAAGAGGCCGTAGCCGTAGCTCACGTGCACCATGTCGCCGGGCTTGGCGCCGCCCGCGCGGATGCTGCGCGCCATCACCGTGGCCCAGGTGTCGATGTCCTTGAGCGTGTAGCCCACCACCGTCGGTTTGCCGGTGGTGCCGCTGGACGCATGGATGCGCGCGCACTGCTCGCGCGGCACGGCGAACATGCCAAAGGGGTAGCTGTCGCGCAGGTCGGCCTTGGTCGTGAACGGGAACTTGGCCAGATCGGCCAGGCTCTGGCAATCGTCGGGGTGCACACCCGCCGCGTCGAACTTGGCGCGGTAGACCGGCGAGTTGGCGTACGCGTGGTGCAGGGTTTGCTGCAGGCGCTTGAGCTGCAGGCTGCGCAGCTCGTCGATGCTGGCTTTTTCAATCGGCTCCAGGGCAAAGGTCTTGGCGCTCATCGCTCACTCCATGTTCAGTCGGTTGGGGACAGCGCTGAAGAGCTGTCCCACACAGTGGTTATTCTGGAAAAACCGTGCCCGGGATCTGGGCGCTCTTGCCACGGAACACGGCCACGACTTCACCGTGTTGGTTGGTGACTTTCATGTCGTAGATGCCGTGGCGTCCACTCAGGGTTTGTTCGACGCCCTCGCAGGTCAGCACATCACCCAGCTTGCCGGGTTTGAGGAACTCGATGCTGCAGCCCGCCGCCACCGCGTTCTTGTTGTAGCTGTTGCAGGCAAACGCAAAGGTCGAATCGGCCAGGGTGAAGATGAAGCCACCGTGGCAAATCTGGTGGCCGTTCAGGTGCAGGGGCTTGACTGCCATGCGCAGCACGGCGCGGCCAGGCTCGCACACCAGCAGCTCCATGCCCATGGTGTCTTTGGAGGCCACGTCCACCGGGAACATGGTCTCGCCGACCTTGCGGGCGATCTCTTGGGGCGTCATGTTCACTCCCCCTTGAACTGCGGCGCGCGCTTTTGCAGGAAGGCGTTCACACCCTCCATGTAGTCGTGCGTCTTGCCCAGGGCCGATTGCGTCTCGCGCTCGACCTCCAGGTGCGCGTCCAGCGAACGCGTGCCTGCACCGACCAGCAGGTGGCGCGTGGCGACCAAGGCTTGGGTCGGCATCACCGCCAGCTTCTCGGCCAGCGCCACGGCAGCGGCCAGCGGGTCTTCGGCCACCTGCCAGAGCAGGCCCCATTCGAGCGCCTTGTCGGCCGTCAGCTTGTCGCCCGTCATGGCCAGCGCCATGGCACGCGCCAGGCCCAGGCGTTCGACCAGCAGCCAGCTGCCACCGGCGTCGGGGATCAGGCCGATCTTGCTGAAAGCCTGCACAAAGCTCGCACTGGGCGCGGCGATCGCGATGTCGCAGGCCATGGCGATCGAGGCGCCAGCCCCGGCGGCCACACCGTTGACGGCCACCACCGTGGGCAGCTTGAGCGACTGCAGGCGGCGCGTGGTCGGGTTGAATGCTTGCTCGATCACCGGGCCGGGATCGGCGCGCTCGAGCAGGCCCGGGCCGGGCGTGAAATCGAGTTCGGACAGGTCCAGACCCGCGCAAAAGCCGCGGCCAGCGCCCGTGAGCACCAGGGCGCGGATGTGCGGGGCGGCCTCGGCGCGGTCGAGCGCGTCGCGCAAGCGCTGGTGCATCTCGCGGGTGAAGCTGTTGAGGGCCTGGGGACGGTTGAGCGTCACCACGGCCACGGCGCCGCGCTCTTCGTAGAGCACGGACGCGGTGTTGCTGTCGGTCATGAAGATCTCCTCGGCGGCGACTGTAGCATTAACCGACCGATCGGTTGGTTAATGTTTTCCCTCATACCCAAGGCCCGCAGATGACAGCCTGGGCCCAGGTGGCTGCGGTACAGTGGCCCGGTTCATTTGCAGGAGAACCCATGAGCTACGAAAACATCGAAGTCCGCGTCGAAGGCGGCAAGGTCGGCATCATCACCCTCAACCGCCCCAAGGCGCTCAACGCCCTGAATGGCCCGCTGATGGACGAGCTGGGCGCCGCCCTCAAGGCTTTTGACGCCGACGAGGCCATCGGCTGCATGGTCATCACCGGCAGCGAAAAAGCCTTTGCCGCCGGCGCCGACATCTCGGCCATGGCCAAGTACAACTTTCACGAGGTCTACAAAAACGACTTCATCACCCGCAACTGGGAAACCATCCGCACGATCCGCAAGCCCGTGATCGCGGCGGTGGCCGGTTTTGCGCTGGGCGGGGGCTGCGAGCTGGCCATGATGTGCGACTTCATCATCGCCGCCGACAACGCCAAGTTCGGCCAACCGGAGATCACGCTAGGCACGATTCCCGGCGCCGGCGGCACCCAGCGCCTGCCGCGGTTCGTGGGCAAGTCGAAGGCCATGGATCTGGTCCTGACCGGCCGCATGATGGACGCGGTCGAGGCCGAGCGCTGCG
>JBDLTR010000110.1:0-10314 GCA_039805705.1 Pseudomonadota bacterium | reverse complement strand
CGACCGTCCAAAATCACTTGCCCACGAGCTGGTTGAGCTTGTCGGCCTCGAAAGACTCGGTCTTGTGGGCGTCGCCCGGCATCGGCACCTGCTGCTGGGCGCACAGCTGCTCCAGCGCCTTCCACAGCAGCGCGATCTGGTGCTCTTGCGAAGACGCGTTGTCGATCAGGCCGCGCATGGCCTGCGACAGCGGGTCGTCGTCTTGCGTGATGCCGTAGGCATTGAAGGCGGGCTGCGTCTCGGACACATCGGCACTGACCCCGGTTTTGGACGGGATGATGCGCGCCGGGATGCCCACGGCCGTGGCGCCAGCGGGCACCGGCTTGATGACCACCGCGTTGCTGCCCACCTTGGCGTTGTCGCCCACCTCAAAGCCGCCCAGCACCTTGGCGCCGGCGCTGACCACCACGTTTTTGCCCAGCGTGGGGTGGCGTTTGGTGCCTTTGTAGAGCGAGGTGCCCCCCAAGGTGACGCCGTGGTAGATGGTGCAGCCATCGCCGACTTCGGCGGTCTCGCCGATCACGATGCCCATGCCGTGGTCGAAAAACACGCGCTCGCCGATCTGGGCGCCCGGGTGGATCTCAATGCCCGTCAGCCAGCGTGAAAAGTGCGAGATGAAGCGGCCCAGCCATTTGAAGCCGTGGTGCCAGCACCAATGCGCACGCCGGTGCAGGATCAGCGCGTGCAAACCCGGGTAGCAGGTCAGCACCTCCCAGGCGCTGCGGGCAGCCGGGTCGCGCTCAAGAATGCACTGGATGTCGGAACGCAGGCGTTTAAACATGGGTCAAGTCTATCGCTTGCCGCGCGCGGCCTCGGCCATGGCTTTGGCCACCCCCCTGAGGATGTGGATTTCCTCGGTCTGCAGCGCCGCGCGGTTGAACAGCTGGTTCAGGCGCGGCATGAGCTTTTTGGGTGCGACGGGGTCCAAGAAACCGATCTCGGCCAATGCCTGCTCCCAATGGCCGAGCATGCCGGCCAGCTGCTGGGCATCGGCCTTGTCTGCGGGTGTCGTGGCGGCTTGCACAGGAAAGCCGCCGAGCGCCATGCGCCATTCGTAAGCGATCACCTGGATCGCGGCGCCCAGGTTGAGCGAGCCGAAGTCAGGGGCTGTCGGGATCGACAGCGCCACATGGCAGCGGTACACGTCTTCGTTGGCCATGCCAAAGCGCTCGCTGCCGAACAGAAAGGCCACGCCCGCAGGCGGCTCGGGCTCGGCCACCAGGGTCTGGAAGTGCTGGCGTGGCGCCCGGGTGGGCGGGCCGAAGTCGCGCGGCGTCATGGTCGTGGCGCACAGGTGCGTGACGCCGTCCAGCGCCTCGTCCAAGGTCTCGACCACGCGCGCCTTGGCCAGCACATCGGTGGCCCCGCTGGCGCGCTGGATGGTTTCTTCCTTGCGCAGCACATTCGCCCAGCGCGGCTTGACCAGCACCAGCTCGTCAAAGCCCATGACCTTCATGGCGCGCGCGGCCGCGCCCACATTGCCGGCGTGGCTGGTCTCGATCAGGATGAAACGGGTGTGCATGGGGGCCGATTGTCCCACCCTTGACCTTTTCAGCGCCGCTCGATGGCTGGGGTGGGGGGGGGCCGCGGGGGCGATGTGGCAAAGCGAACCGCCACTGAGCCCCAGCCGGCCCCCCCCACCCCCGCCCCCACCGGGGGTTGGCGTTTCATGAGAAAATCCCGTCTTCGCCCGCGCGATCGTGCGCCGGCCTCACCGGTTCTTAACAATCCATGTCGTCCTCACTCCACCCCATGCTCAACGTGGCCATCAAGGCCGCACGGGCCGCTGGCAGCATCATCAACCGCGCCGCCCTCGACGTCGAGGCGGTGCGCATCTCGCAAAAGCAGGTCAACGATTTCGTGACCGAGGTGGACCACGCCAGTGAGGCCGCCATCATCGAAACCCTGCTGACCGCCTACCCCGACCACGGCATCCTGGCCGAAGAATCGGGCAGCCAGCACGGCAACCCCCAAGCCGACCACATCTGGATCATCGATCCGCTGGACGGCACCACCAACTTCATCCACGGCTTTCCGGTCTATTGCGTGAGCATCGCGCTGCAGGTGCGCGGGCGCATCGAGCAGGCCGTGGTCTACGACCCCAGCCGCAACGACCTCTTCACCGCCACCCGTGGCCGTGGCGCCTTCCTCAACGACCGCCGCATCCGCGTGAGCAAGCGCACCCAGCTCAAGGAATGCCTGATCTCCACCGGCTTCCCCTTCCGCGCGGGCGACAACTTCCAGCACTACCTGCTGATGATGGGCGACGTGATGCAAAAAACCGCGGGCCTGCGCCGCCCCGGCTCGGCCGCGCTCGACCTGGCCTATGTGGCCGCGGGCTTCACCGAAGGCTTTTTCGAAACCGGTCTCTCGCCCTGGGACGTGGCCGCGGGTTCCTTGCTCGTGACCGAGGCCGGTGGCCTGGTCGGCAACTTCACCGGCGAGTCGGACTTCTTGGAGCAGCGCGAGATCCTGGCCGGCACGCCGCGCATCTATGGGCAGCTCGTGCCCATCCTGCACAAGTACAGCAAGTTCGCCGGCGCCGGTGAAAAGGCCGAGGTGCGCGAGGCCTCGCGCAAGCTCAGCGCGCTCAAGCGCGGTGAGGCCAGCGCCCCGGAAGACGAGCCCACCGCCGGCGACGACGCCCCCCTCTGACCCCCGCACGACCATGGCCGCCGCGCCCGACATGACTCAGCCTGTCAGCGCTCACACGCCAATGATGGCCCAGTACCTGGCCATCAAAGCGGACTTCCCCGACACGCTCGTCTTCTACCGGATGGGCGACTTCTACGAGCTGTTCTGGGACGACGCCGAAAAAGCTGGCCGCCTGCTCGACATCACCATCACCCGGCGCGGCCAGTCGGCCGGCCAACCGGTGGTCATGGCCGGTGTGCCCTTCCACTCGGTCGAAGGCTATCTGGCGCGCCTGATCAAGCTCGGCGAATCGGTGGCGATCTGCGAGCAGGTCGGCGATGTCGCCACCGCCAAAGGCCCGGTCGAACGCAAGGTGGTCCGCGTGGTCACGCCCGGCACGCTGACCGACAGCGAACTGTTGAGCGACAAATCCGAAGCTCTTCTGCTGGCGGTGCACCAGGGCAAGAAAGCCCGCTGTGGCCTGGCCTGGCTCAGCGTCACGCAGGGCGTGATCCACCTGGCCGAATGCACGCACGAGGAGCTGGCCGACTGGATCGACCGCATCGGCCCCGCCGAGCTGCTGGCCAGCGCCGGCATGACGCAGAGCTTTGAAGAACGCTTGCGCCAGATCCGCGCGCAGCACCGGGGCGCCGGCCTCTCGTTGGCGCTGCGCCCCGACTTCCAGTTCGACGCCGGCCTGGGCCAGCGCAAGCTGCAAGAACAAATGCAGGCGGCCAGTCTGGCCGCCTGGAGCGCCGACACCCTGCACGACGCGCACGCCGCCGCAGCAGCGCTCTTGACCTACGCTGAGCACACCCAAGGCCGCAGCCTGCCGCATGTGCAAAGCATCCGCGTGCAACGCTCGGACACACTGATCGACCTGCCGCCCGTCACCCGCCGCAACCTCGAACTCGTGCAGACGCTGCGCGGCGAAGAGGCGCCCACCGTGTTCTCGCTCCTCGACACCTGCATGACCAGCATGGGCAGCCGCATGCTCAAGAGCTGGTTGCTCAGCCCGCAGCGCGAGCGTGCACAAGCACAGGAGCGGCTCGCCGCCATTGCCCAGCTCACTCAGGTCATGTCATTCCCGCGAAAGCGGGAATCCATGGATCCTCGGGTCAAGCCCGAGGATGACAAAGTCACAGGCACCGCCTACATGGTTCTGCGCGAACAGTTCAAAGGCGCGAGCGACGTCGAGCGCATCACCGCGCGCACCGCGCTGCGCCAGGTGCGCCCGCGCGAACTCGTGGCGCTGCGCCATGCGCTCGAGCGTGCCCAGCACTTGGCTCACACGCTGCACGGCCTGGCGCCGGCCGAAGGCAGCCTGCTCGCCCGCCTGGCGCGCTGGCTCACGCCGCCGGTGGGTTGCGCCGAGTTGCTGGCGCAGTCGCTGCTCGAAGAGCCGGCCGCCCTGGTGCGGGATGGCGGCGTGATCGCGCCGGGCCTGGACGCGGAGCTCGACGAGCTGCGTGCCATCCAGACCAACTGCGACAGCTTTTTGCTCGACCTCGAAACCCGCGAGAAGGCCCGTACCGGCATTGCCAACCTGCGCGTGCAGTTCAACAAGGTGCACGGCTTTTACATCGAGGTCACCCAGGGCCAGCTGGACAAGGTGCCCGAGGACTACCGCCGCCGCCAGACCCTGAAGAACGCCGAGCGCTTCATCACCCCCGAGCTAAAGGCCTTTGAGGACAAGGCCCTGTCGGCGCAGGAGCGGGCCCTGGCGCGCGAGAAATGGCTCTACGAAGGCCTGCTCGACCAGCTGCAAAGCTTTGTGCCCGCGCTCACCGCCCTGGCCCAGGCCATGGCGGGGCTGTACGCGCTGTGCACCTTGAGCGAGCGCGCCATCACCCTGAACTGGTGCGCGCCCGAGTTCACCCGCGAACCCTGCATCGAGATCCGCGCCGGCCGCCACCCGGTGGTCGAGGCGCGCCTGGCCGAACTGTCCGGTGGCAGCTTCATCGCCAACGACACCTTGATGGGCCCCAAGCAGCGCCTGCAGATCATCACCGGCCCCAATATGGGCGGCAAATCGACCTACATGCGGCAGGTGGCATTGATTGTGCTTTTGGCCAGCATCGGCAGCCACGTGCCCGCCAGCGCCTGCCGGCTCGGCCCCATCGATGCGATCCACACCCGCATCGGCGCGGCCGACGACCTGGCCAATGCCCAATCGACCTTCATGCTGGAGATGACCGAAGCCGCGCAAATTCTGCACAGCGCCACGCCCCACAGCCTGGTGCTGATGGACGAGATCGGGCGCGGCACTTCCACGTTTGACGGCCTGGCCCTGGCCAGCGGCATCGCCACCCACCTGCACAACAAGGTGCAATGCTTTGGCCTGTTCGCCACGCACTATTTCGAGTTGACCGAGTTCCCGGCCACGCACAGCGCCGCCGTCAACATGCACGTGAGCGCGGCCGAGTCGGGCAGCGACATCGTCTTCCTGCACGAAATCCAGCAAGGCCCGGCCAGCCGCAGTTACGGCGTTCAGGTGGCGCGGCTGGCGGGCATGCCGGCCGCCGTGCTCAACCACGCGCGCCACGCCTTGCAAGCCCTCGAATCGGGCGCGCAGGACGCGCGTGCCCAGGTCGATTTGTTTGCCCCCCCACCGGACACCGAAGCCACCGGTCCGACCCCGCTGGAGGCCGCTTTGGCCCAGATCAACCCCGACGCCTTGAGCCCCCGCGAGGCGCTCGACGCGCTCTACAGCCTGCAGCGTTTGCTGCCCCCCAAGCCATGACCTATTGCTGTGCCATCAAGACCCGCGCCGGTCTGGTCTTCCTGTCGGACTCCCGCACCAACGCGGGGCTCGATCAGATCAGCACCTTCCGCAAGATGATCATTTACGAAAAGCCGGGCGACCGCTTCATGACCTTGCTGTCGGCCGGCAACCTGAGCATTTCGCAGTCGGTGCGCGAGGTGCTACAGGTCGAAAAACTCGTGGAGCCCGGCCAGGACGCGCCACTGACCATCTGGAACGCCACCAGCATGTTCGACGCCGCCCGCGTGCTGGGCGCGGCGGTGCGCCGCGTGTATGAGCGCGATGCCGCGGCGCTCAAGGCCACCGGCGTGGACTTCAACGTCTCGATGATTTTTGGTGGCCAGATCGGCACCGAGGGCATGCGGCTGTTCCAGGTCTATTCGCCGGGCAACTTCATCGAGGCCACCGACGAGACGCCCTATTTCCAGATCGGCGAGTCGAAATACGGCAAGCCGGTGCTCGACCGCGTGATCACGCCCGACACGCCGCTGGACGAAGCCGCCAAATGCGCGCTGGTGTCGATGGACTCTACGCTCAAGTCCAACCTCTCGGTGGGGCTGCCGCTGGACATGGTGGTCTACCCCGCCAACCAGCTCTACACCGACCGCATCCTGTGCATCGACGAGCACAACCCCTACTTCAAGATGCTGCGCAGCAGTTGGGGCGACAAGCTGCGCCAGATGTTCGACAGCATCGAAGACCCGATGTGGCACGGCGGCGCCACCGAGGTGCCGCTGATGGTGCCCGCCACGCGCAACGCGACGCTCAAAAAAATCACCACCCCCGAAGACAAGCTGATCTGAGGCCCCCGCATGCACCCGCGCATCCTGTTTTCACACGGCAACAGCTTTCCAGGCGGCACCTACCGCGTGGTGCTGGAGAGCCTGCGCCAGCGCGGCTATGAAGTTCGAGCGATTGACAAATTTGGCCACGATCCGGCTTACCCGGTGACCAACAACTGGCCACACCTGGTCCAGCAGCTGGCCGATACCGCCCAAGCGTGGCCAAACGACGGTGAACCGGCTTTCCTGGTCGGCCACTCACTGGGCGGCATCCTGAGCCTGATGTGCGCCGCCTTGCACCCCGCACTCGCGCGCGGTGTGCTGCTGCTGGACTCGCCCATCCTGGGCGGCTGGCGCGCCACCACCCTGGGGATTGCCAAGAAAACCCAGCTGGTGGGTTCGCTCTCCCCGGGCCGCATCAGCCACAAACGCCGCAACCATTGGGCCAGCCGTGCCGAAGTGCTGGAACACCTGCACCACAAGCGCGCGTTTGCGCGTTGGGACGCCCAGGTGCTGGCCGACTATGTGGACGCGGGCACGCACGAACACGATGGCCAACGTTGGTTGAGTTTTGACCGCGACATCGAAACCGCGATCTACAACACCCTGCCCGACAACCTGTCGGGGCTGCTCAAACGCCACCCCCTCAAATGCCCCGTGGCTTTCATCGGTGGCACACACTCGGTCGAGATGCGCCAGGTCGGCATGGAACTGACACAGCGCATCACCAAAGGCCGGGTGATGATGCTCGACGGCAGTCACCTCTTCCCGATGGAGAAGCCCCTGGCCACCGCGGCCGCCATCGAGGCGAGCCTGCGCAACCTCGGGGCTTGATCAGGCCGACCAGCTGACCCAGCCGAAATGGCTGGTCGCCAAAACCAGCAGGCCAAAGGCGATGCGGTACCAGGCGAACACCTCGAAGCTGTGCGTGGCGATGAAGCGCAAGAGCCAGCGCACACACACCCAGGCGCTCACAAAAGACACCAAGAGGCCGACACCGAACACCGGCAAATCGTCCATGCTGAGCAGCGCCCGCTCCTTGTAAAGGCTGTAGGCGCCAGCACCGATCAGGGTGGGGATCGCCAGGTAAAACGAAAAATCGGTCGCGGCCTTGCGCGAGAGGCCCAGCAACATGCCGCCGATGATGGTGGCGCCGCTGCGGCTGGTGCCAGGGATCATGGCCAGGCACTGCACCAAACCCACCTTGAGGGCATCGCGCCCGCGCATGTACTCCACATCGTGGATGCGCACCGCGCTGGCAGGGCGGCGCTCGGCCCAGAGGATGATGAAGCCGCCCACGATGAAGGTGGTGGCCACCACCGCCGGGGTGAACAGGTGCGCCTTGATCGCTTTGCCCAACAGCAGGCCCATGACCACTGCTGGCAAAAAACCAATGAACACATTGAAGGCAAAGCGCTGCGCGTCTGCGCGGTAAGGCAAAGCGCGCACGGTCTGGCTGAGTTTTTGCCAGTAGACCAGGATCACCGCGAAGATGGCGCCGGTCTGGATCGCGATGTCAAAGACTTTGGCCTTGTCGTCGTGAAAACCCAGCAGGCTGCCCGCCAGAATCAAGTGCCCGGTGGACGAAATCGGCAAAAACTCGGTCAGGCCTTCGACCACGCCCATGACGGCGGCTTTGATGAGCAAAACGGTATCCACGCAGACTCCCAGAATCAGCGTGGATTATCGCTGGCTCAGAGCAAGGCGCCGGGCTTTTCGCCTCGCTCGTAGACCACATGGGCCCGTCCCACGATCAGAGGATCGAGCTTGCCAATTTGCGCCACGTCTTTCTTGGCGTACGGCAGCTTGTGCAGCACGTAGCGCATGGCGCTCAGGCGTGCGCGCTTTTTGCAATCGCTCTTGATCACCGTCCATGGGGCTTCGGCCGTGTCGGTCTCGAAGAACATGGCTTCTTTGGCGCGGGTGTAGTCGTCCCACTTGTCGAGCGAAGCCAGGTCCACCGGGCTGAGCTTCCATTGCTTGAGCGGGTGCACCTGGCGCTCTTTGAAGCGGCGACGCTGCTCGGCCTGGCTGACCGAGAACCAGAACTTGATCAGGTACACCCCGCTGCGCACCAGGTGGCGCTCGAACTCGGGGGCTTGCAGCATGAACTCCTGGTACTCGTTGTCGGTGCAAAAACCCATCACGTGCTCGACGCCGGCACGGTTGTACCAGCTGCGGTCGAACATGACGATCTCGCCGGCCGTGGGCAGGTGCTGCACATAGCGCTGGAAGTACCACTGGCCTTTTTCAACTTCGCTGGGCTTTTCCAGTGCCACCACGCGCGCACCGCGCGGGTTCAGGTGTTCCATGAAGCGCTTGATGGTGCCGCCCTTGCCGGCCGCGTCGCGGCCCTCGAACAGGATCACCACGCGCTGGCCCGTTTCTTTCACCCAGGCCTGCAGCTTGAGCAGTTCCACCTGCAGTTGGTACTTTTGCAGCTCGTAGGTCGAGCGGCGCATCAGGTTTTTGTAGGGGTAGCCCCCCTCTCGCCAATCGCTGGCCAACTCTTCGTCGGGGTTGCCTTTGAGCGCCGCCTTGCCCTGCACACCCACCGCCGCCTGCAGCATTTGCAAATCGTCGGGCGAAGCGCCTTCGAGCACATGGCGAAGGGCCTGTTCCCGCTCTGGGCCCTGCAAGGCGGGGTTGGCCAGCACGCCCTGCAAATGCGCCAGCTGGCGCCCCTGCGCCGCCTTGGTGGCGGCCTGCGCCACCGACCGCTTCACGTTCTGGCGACCTTGCACCACCGTGTCGCCCAAGCGCACAGGGCGTGCGGCTTCCGCACGGCGTGTGGCCCCTGTGGACAGCTTTTTTCCGGCTGGAGGTTGGGAAGCGGTTTTGCGGATCGTGGCCATGGAATTTTCCGTTACTTAAATACACTCGGTATTTTGAATTTCACGAAAAAATAGCGCTTGATCTCGATCAATATGGATCAACGAGCGCCCCACGCGAAGCAGATCCACTGGGTTGTGGCTTGGCCGCCTTGAGGGCCGCCAAGCCAGCAGCGCATCACCAACCGCGACGGCCCCAACCGTGGTTGAAACCTTGGCCACGCCAATGGGGATGGCGAGGGCCGTGGTACCCCACAGGAGGGACCACCACCCGCGGTGGCATGACCACCGTGGGCGCGGGCACCCACAGCGGCTGGGGGGCCACCAGCACCGGCGACGGCCCGTACACAGGTCCGGCGTAGACCGAGCCATAAACCGGCCCACCGATCCGTCCCTGCACCACCACCGAGGGTTCAACGACCATGGGGTGGGCACAAGCGATTTGCATCAGGGCCAAGCCACACACGCTGGCACACAGCGCCAGGCGAGAACGCAAGAGCGACAAAACAGAAAGCATGAGGCACCTCACAAGCGGGCGGCCGCCCCACACCGTGTGGTGCACCGGCCCGCTTGCTGATAGCGCGCCAGGCCCCAGCGCGGTGGACAGGCCGCGCACCGCTTTGGTGAACATTCGTAACCCGCCAACCGCCAGGACCGCCACGGGCCAAGCCCTAAAATCGCCCCATGAATTCCCCTGCCCACACCGCCGCTGCCCCTGACAGCGGCGAAGCCAAAGCCAGCAACTTCCTGCGGCAGATCATCGAAAAAGACCTGGCCGAAGGCACCTACGCCCAGCGGCGCTGGGCCGGCAGCCCGGGCGATGCCGCCCACCACGCCACCGGCCAGAGCGACCCCGCCAGGATCCGCACCCGCTTTCCGCCCGAGCCCAACGGCTATTTGCACGTGGGCCATGCCAAGAGCATCTGCCTGAACTTCGGCCTGGCTCGCGACTACGGCGGCGTGTGCCACCTGCGCTTTGACGACACCAACCCCGAGAAAGAAGACCAGGAGTACGTCTGCAGCATCATCGACGCGGTCAAGTGGCTGGGCTTCGACTGGGCGCAGATCGGCCAGGCGCCGGGCAGCGCCGCGCCCTACCAGGCCAGCGACTATTTCGGCTTCATGTACCGCGCCGCCGAACACCTGATCGAGGCCGGCCACGCCTATGTGGACGAGCAGACACCCGAGGAAATGCGCGCCAACCGCGGCGACTTTGGCAAGCCCGGCGTCGACAGCCCGTTTCGCAGCCGCACGCCGGCCGAGAACCTCGTGCGCTTTCGCGAGATGCGCGATGGCAAGCACC
>JBDLTR010000109.1:0-4104 GCA_039805705.1 Pseudomonadota bacterium | reverse complement strand
TGTTCGGCCATCGACAGGGCCTGCCCCTGACCCACGATGATGTGGTCGAGCACCCGCACATCGACCAGAGCCAGCGCGGATTGCAGGTTTTTCGTGAGCGCCTCGTCGGCCCGGCTGGGCTGGACCGAGCCGCTCGGGTGGTTGTGCGCCAGCACCACGGCGGCGCAGCGGTGGTGCAGGGCGCGCAAGACCACCTCGCGCGGGTAGACGCTGGTTTGCGTGAGCGTGCCGCGAAACAACTCTTCAAGCGCCAGCAAACGGTGCTGGCTGTCGAGGAACAGCACGGCAAACACCTCATGCGCCTTGTGCGCCAGGTGCAGCTGCAGGTATTGCTTGACCATGCCCGGGGCGGCAAAGGCCTCGCGTTCGCGCAGGCGCTCGGCCAGGGCGCGGCGCGCCAGTTCGGCCACCGCCAGCAGCTCGGCCTGTTTGGCCGGTCCCAGGCCTTTGTGGGTCTGCAGCTGCTCGCGGCCGGCGTGCAGCAGGCCCGAGATGCCGCCACCCTCGAGCAACTCTTCGGCCAGGCTGAACACGTTTTTGCCCGCCAGGCCGGTGCGCAGCAAGATGGCCAGCAGCTCCACATCGCTGAGGGCTTGCGGACCCCGTGCCAGCAGCTTCTCGCGCGGCCGGGCTTGCGCGGGCAAATCGCGGATGTCCATGTGGGCCTCCCTGGCTCCGCCCGTCTCTCCGGCGCAGGCCAGGGCGGGCTTTTTACAATAGGGCTTTGTTTATGCGCCGGCCCCTGCACCGGCGGCACCCCGGATAACCCTATGCCCACCGTCCAACCCGGCTCTTTCCTCACCCTGCACTACCGGCTGGCCGGTCCGCAGGGCGACATCATCAACACCTTTGGCGACAAGCCCGCCACGCTGTCGCTGGGTTCGGGCGAACTCACGCCGGCGCTGGAGCAGCGCCTTGTGGGTCTGGAAGAGGGCACCCACAGCACCTTGGACATCCCGTCCGGTGAGGCCTTTGGCGAGCACAACCTGGAGTTGCGGCAATGGGTGGCGCGCAAGCTGCTCAACGAGCTGGGGGACCCGATGGAAAAGTACGCCGCGGGCGATGTGGTGCAGTTCCCCACGCCCGATGGGCTGGGCAGCTACGCGGGCACGGTGGTCGAGGTGGCGGCCGATGGCGCGGTGCTGTTCGACTTCAACCACCCGCTGGCGGGCCAGCCGGTGACCTTTGAAGTGCAACTGATCGGGGTGCTGTAATGCCGCAAGAAGTGCTGTTGGCCGAGCCGCGCGGCTTTTGTGCCGGGGTGGACCGGGCCATCGACATCGTCGAGCACGCGCTGGCCAAGTTCGGTCGGCCCATCTATGTGCGCCACGAGATCGTGCACAACACCTATGTGGTCAATGACCTCAAGGACAAGGGCGCGATCTTCATCGAAGACCTGTCGGAGGTGCCGGCCGGAGCCACGCTGATTTTCAGCGCGCATGGCGTCAGCCGCGCCGTGCAAGAAGAGGCCGAGCAGCGGGGCTTTCGCATTTTTGACGCCACCTGCCCGCTGGTGACCAAGGTGCATGTGGAGCTGGCCAAGCTGCACAAAGAGGGCTACGAGTTCATCATGATCGGCCACAAGGGCCATCCCGAGGTCGAGGGCACCATGGGCCAGCTCGACAGCGGCATCCACCTGGTGGAAGACGTGCATGATGTGGCGCGCGTGCAGCCCGCCCAGACCGCGTTGCTCGCGGTGGTCACGCAGACCACCTTGAGCGTGGACGACGCAGCCGAGATTTTGGCGGCCGTCAAAGCGCGCTTTCCCCAGGTGCGCGAGCCCAAGCAACAGGACATTTGCTACGCCACGCAAAACCGGCAAGATGCGGTCAAGCTCTTGAGCCCCCAAGTGGATGTGGTGATCGTGGTGGGCAGCCCCACCAGCTCCAACAGCAACCGCTTGCGCGAGCTGGCCGAGCGCATGGGCACGCCGGCCTACATGGTGGATTCGGCCGACGACCTGCAGGCCAGCTGGTTCGACGGCAAGGGCCGTGTGGGCCTGACGGCCGGCGCTTCGGCCCCCGATGTGCTGGTGCAAGCCGTGATCGCGCGCTTGCGTGCGCTGGGTGCGGTCTCGGTGCGCAGCCTCGAAGGGGTGCAAGAAACCATGAAATTCCCGCTGCCCAAGGGCCTCAAGCTCAGCCCCGACGAGCTGGCCTGAGGCCGGCGACGCGGCACCTACAATCCTCGCCATGCTCGACATCCTTCTCCTTCGCAAAGACCTGGACGCCGTGATCGCGCGTCTGCAGACCCGCAAGAACCCGCAAGCCTTCCTCGATGTGGACGCTTTCCGCGCGCTCGAGGCCGAGCGCAAGACCCTGCAGACCCGCACCGAAGAGCTGCAGGCCCAGCGCAACAGCGTGTCCAAACAGATCGGCATGCTCAAGGGCAAGGGCCAGCACGCCGAGGCCGATGCCGCCATGGCCCAGGTGGCGGCCATCAAAACCGAGCTCGAGAGCTCGGCCGCGCGCCTGGACGTGATCCAGACCGAGCTGCAGGCTTTGCTGCTGGCCGTGCCCAACCTGCCGCACGAGAGCGTGCCGGTGGGCGCCGGCGAAGAGGGCAATGTGGAGGTGCGCCGTTGGGGCACGCCCCGCAACTTCGACTTCGCGGTGCGCGACCACGTGGACATCGGCGAAAAGCTGGGCCTGGACTTTGACACCGGCATCAAGCTCTCGGGCGCGCGTTTCACCTTCATGCGCGGCCCGATCGCGCAGCTGCACCGCGCGCTCGCGCAGTTCATGCTGGATGTGCAAACGCGCGAGCATGGCTACACCGAGTGCTACACGCCCTACATCGTCAACGCCGAGACGCTGCGCGGCACCGGCCAGCTGCCCAAGTTCGAAGCCGATCTGTTTGCCGCCAACAAGGGCGGTCACGAGGGTGGCGAAGACAAGCAGGACCTTTACCTGATCCCGACCAGCGAAGTGACGCTGACCAACGTGGTGCGCGACGAAATCCTGGCCGAGGCCGAGCTGCCGATCAAGCTGACCGCCCACACGCCGTGCTTCCGCTCGGAAGCGGGCAGCGCTGGTCGCGACACGCGCGGCATGATCCGCCAGCACCAGTTCGACAAGGTCGAGATGGTGCAGATCGTGCACCCTGAAAAGAGCTATGAAGCCCTTGAAGAGATGACGCGCCACGCCGAAGCCATTCTGCAAAAGCTGGGCCTGCCCTACCGCGTGATGAGCTTGTGCACCGGCGACATGGGCTTTGGCGCCAGCAAAACTTACGACCTCGAGGTCTGGGTGCCCGCGCAGGGCACCTACCGCGAGATCAGCTCGGTCTCCAACTGCGAGGCCTTCCAGGCGCGCCGCCTGCAAGCGCGCTTCAAGAACGCCCAGGGCAAAAACGAGCTGGTGCACACCTTGAACGGCTCCGGCCTGGCGGTGGGCCGTGCGCTGGTGGCCGTGCTCGAGAACTGCCAGAACGCCGACGGCTCGGTCACCGTGCCCGAGGTGCTGCGCCCCTATCTGGGCGGTATCGACCGCCTGGCGGCCTGAGCCGCGCACCGAACCGGGAGCACGTCCATGCGTTGGCTGACCACGATGACTTTGGCACTGGCCCTGCTCGCGGGTTGCAGCAGCACGCCTTTGGGCGGTTCGGCCCCCGCGGCCGGTGGCAGTGGCCCTGGGGCTGCGCCCAACGCGTGGCTGGGGGATCTGCCCCTGCCACCGGGCAGTGTGGTGCGTGCCGACCAATCGCTGATCATCGGCGCGGGCGAGAACTGGGTGGGCCGTGCCGTGCTCGACGTCGGCCGCGACGCCGATGGCGCCTACCGCTTCTTCCTGGACAAGCTGGCCGCTCAGGGGTGGTCGGTGGTGGCCGCGGTGCGCGGTCGCCAGAGCCTGCTGGTGCTGACGCGCCAGGAGCGCACCCTCACGGTTGAGATGACCGAGCCGATGCTGGGCGCCCCCACGGTGGTGCTGACCATGGCGCCCCGCAGCGCCAGCGTGATCGCGCCCCGAAAACCCTGAAACGCCTCTGCTAGAATAGCCAGCTTCGACGCTGCGGAGTGGTGGCAGAGTGGTCGAATGCACCGGATTCGAAATCCGGCGTACAGGTTCTCCTGTACCGAGGGTTCGAATCCCTCCTACTCCGCCA
>JBDLTR010000108.1:0-7214 GCA_039805705.1 Pseudomonadota bacterium | reverse complement strand
GGCCTCTCGCTGCGCATGGACGGTACGCCGCAATGGCAGGTCTGGCTCGAACGCGAACGGGGCGACTGGCAATGGCGTGCCGAGGGCCTGGGCAGCCCGCGTGTGCCCGCCGGCTTGCGCGAGGCGCGCGCGCAGCTGACGGTCCAGGGCACGCAGGCGGCGCTGGACCTGCGCTGGGACAGTGAACACGCCGGTCAACTCGATGCGCACCTGGACAGCCGCGTCGCGTCCGCTGGACCCATGGCCGAACTGTGGCCGAGCGACGCGCCACTGGCCGGGCATGTGCAAGCGCGGCTGCCACAGGTGGGCGCCTGGTCATGGCTGGCGCCCCCAGGCTGGCGGGTGCAAGGCGGTGTCGATGCACGCATGGCTCTGGCCGGCACGCGCAGCCAGCCGCGTTGGCAAGGCACCTTGCAAGCCGATGACCTGCTGCTGCGCTCGGCCATCGAAGGCATCGAACTGCGCCAGGGCCGCTTGCGCGCCCGGCTGCAAGAACAAGCCTTGTGGCTCGATGAGCTGACGCTGCAAGGCGCAGGGGCGCAAGGCGGCGAGCTGCGTGTGCAAGGCCGGGTGCAGTGGCTGCCACAGGACGGTCCGCTGTGGTCCACGGTGCAGATGGATGTGCAAGCGCAGGCGCGCGCGCTGCGCGTGAGCAGCCGCGCCGACCGACGCCTGACCGTCTCGGGCCAAAGCCGTGCGCAATGGCAATCGGGTCAGATGCGGCTCACTGGCGAGCTGCAAGCCGACTCGGCCTTGTTCATCCTGCCCGAAGACAGCGCCCCCAGCTTGGGCGCGGACGTGGTCGTGCTGCCCACCCAGCCGGGCAAGACCACGCCCGTTGGGGGTCCATCGCTGATCGGCACGCCCGAGGTGCATGTGTTGCTGCGCCTGGGCCCGGACTTCCAGCTGCGCGGCCATGGCATCCGCACTCGCCTGGCGGGCGAGCTGCAGTTGCGCAGCGGCGCTGCCAGCCAAGGGCAGCCACGGCTCAGCGGAGACGTGCGCACTGTGGGTGGCCGCTACAAGGCTTACGGTCAAGAGCTCGACGTCGAGCAAGGCCTGCTGCGTTTTGCCGGGCCGTACGACAACCCGGCGCTCGACATCCTGGCCTTGCGGCCCCAGCTCTCGCAGCGTGTGGGGGTGCGCGTGACCGGCACCGCGCTGGCACCGCGGGTGCGCCTGTATGCCGACCCCAGCATGCCCGACGCCGACACCCTGGCTTGGCTGGTGCTGGGCCGTGCACCCGCTGCAGGCGGCGCCGAATCGGCGCTCTTGCAGCAAGCCGCACTGGCCTTGCTGGGCAGCAATGGCCAGAGCCTGGGCGGTGAAATGGCCACTGCACTCGGCCTGGACACGCTGTCACTGGCCAACCGCAGTGTGAGCAACGCCGACGGCAGCACCAGCAGCGGCGCTGCCTTGATGCTGGGCAAGCGTTTGTCGAAAGACTTTTACCTGGCCTACGAAAGCAGCGTGGGCGGCGCTTTCGGCAGTTTGTTCATGTTTTACGAGCTGTCGCGCCGCCTGAGTTTGCGGGCACAAACCGGTCCCTACAACGCGCTCGACCTGGTCTACACCGTTCGCCACGATTGAGAGGAGTGACCGTGGCACAGGCGACCACTACAATCGCAGCCGTGCCGCCGTAGTTCAATGGATAGAACGAGCGCCTCCTAAGCGCTAGATACAGGTTCGATTCCTGTCGGGGGCGCCACCCCACCCACAGCAGGGCCCGCAGGCCCCACAGGCCCTCAGTGCATCGACAGCGTGGGGTTGATGTAGGACTCCAGCTGCTCGATCTGGAATTGCTGGTCTTCGATGATCGCTTTGACCAGGTCACCGATCGAGAGCATGCCCACCAACTGGTCTTGCTCGAGCACCGGCAGGTGGCGGATGTGCTTGTCGGTCATCACCCCCATGCACTCCATGACCGATTGCTGCAGGTGGGCACACTGCACCGCGCTGGTCATGATCTCGCGCACCTCGGTGGTGGCCGATGCCAAGCCCTTGAGGGCCACCTTGCGCGCGTAGTCGCGCTCCGAAAAAATGCCCACCAACCGCCCTTCGCTGACCACGGGCAGGGCGCCGATGTTGTAGGCCGCCATCACTTCGAGGGCCACCAACACCGAGTCCTTGGGCCGGATGCTGATGATCTCGCGGTCTTTGCCTTCGAGAATTTGCGCAATGGTCTTCATGCGAACACCTCCGTTGACATGACAGTGTGTGACCATGCTAGGCCGCTGTCTGTGTGACCACAGATGCGGAAAACCCTGATGTGCTGGCTTCAGCTGCGGATGGGGCCGACCTTGACCAAGCGCGCGAGGGCGGCGGCCAAACCGCGTGGCCAGTGCGCTGGCGCACGCTGGCCCGCCACCACATAGCGGTGCCCGGCGGGCAAGGTGTGCAGCTGCACACCGAGCATTTCGATCTGCTCATTGGTGTCGATGTCGTCGAAGTTGGTGCGCGTCAGCGAAGGATCGATCAGCGTGACGGTGCCTCGGCCTACGACTTCGATGGCGCGGCCGCGTTCGACCACGAGGGCGGTGTCTTCGTCGATGCCCACGCCCAGCAAATCGGGGCGCTGCGCCAGCGCGGACAGCAAGCGGGCCAGGCGGCGGCGCTCGGAAAAATGCTGGTCGACGATGGCCAGCGGCAACAGACCCAGCCCGATGTCGGTGTCGATGACGTCCTTGCGTGGACGCAACACCGCAGGGCCTTGCGCGATCATGTGGCGCGACATGACCGCCGCGCCGGCGCTGGTGCCGCCAACGCAGCAGGCGCGCAGGTGGTAGGCCTGGTGCAGGGCCGCCATCACCGGGGTCTCCCAGATGGCGGCCATCAGCCGGGTCTGGTCACCACCGCTCATGAAGATGCCGTCGGCCAGCGCGATGTCGTGCAGCAGAGCCGGGTTCATGGCGCTGTCGCGGTCGCTCAGGGGCAACACCGCAAAGTCTTGCGCCCCCAACTCGGCAAACGCCTGCGCGTAGCTTTGCGCTGCGACATCCGGCTGGGCACTGGCGGCAGTGATCAGGCGAACGCGGGCCTGCGCGCCACCGGCGTAGCGCAAGAACTGTCCCAGCACCAGCTTGTCTTGCAGGCGGTCTTCGGCGCCGCCGACGATCACCAGGCGCGCCTGGCGTGGCGCTGCGGCTTGGGCAGACAACGCGCTCGCGCAGGCCGCCAGGGCGGCGCCCAAAATCAAAGGTCTTCGCTGCATGGCTGGCTGATCGGGTGGCGCGCCACTCAGAACGCTTCCTTCTCGGCCTCCAGGTAGGCCAAGCTGGTGTATTTGCCGATGTTGCTGTCAAAGCCCTGCATGGTTTTGGCGCGGGCGGCCACACGCGGGTCTTTGAGCACCATGGCCTTGGCTTCGCCCTCGCTCTTGCCCTCTTTGACGGCCTGCAGGCAGGGCTCCCAAATGCCTCGGAGGAAGGTGCCGTAGGTGTCCAAGATGTCTTTGCCAGGCATGCCGTGGCCTGGCATCCACAGCTGGGGGCCCGCGGCTTTTTGCAGCGCTTCGTAGTATTTGAAGGTGCCCGGATACGAGCCATCGTCGATGTTGGCGATGCGGTTGGCCATGGCGATGTCGCCGATGTGGGTGACCTTGTCTTCGACCACCTCGACGCACAGGTCGGCATCGGTGTGGGCGCGGCCATAGAAGTGCATCTTGAAACTCACGTCCCCGAACTTGAGCACCTGGCCGCTGTCGACCGTGCGGTTGGGCGGCACCACCTCGGTGCCGCTGGTGGACTGGTTGGTCCACTTCTCCATCAGGGTGCGCCAGAGATTGCCCTCGTGGCCCTCGATGGTTTTGCGCGTGGCGGCCAGGGCGTAGATCGGCAGCTTGGGGCCAAAGGTTTTGGCAAACGCGTGGTTGCCCAGCCAGTGGTCCCCATGAAAGTGCGAATTGAACACCGCGATCACCGGTTTGTCGGTCACCTTGCGGATCATGCGGATCGCCATCTCGCCAATCTGCAGCGAGCTGCCCGAGTCGAGGATGACCACGCCCGCGCTGGTGACCACAAAGGTCACGTTGGACATCATGCCGCGGTTTTCGGGGGTGGGGAAACCGTCGGGCGCGTAGATGATCCACACCCGCTTGGAGATTTGCTGCGGCGCGATGTCGACCATGGGCGGGCCCACGATGAAGTCATGGGCCTGCTGGGCAAAGCCCTGCATCTCGGGCCACAGGCTGGTCGCCGCCAGACCCAGGGCGCTGGCGCCGATCAAGCGGCGGCGCATCGGTGAAGCGGGGGGGTGCATCCTGACCTCCTGGGCTTCAAGCGGCATACCCGGGGTTGGGCACCACGCCTGTGACTTTGGGGGCATTGAGCCGTCGGGCACCGACCTTGCCGCCCTGGGCCTTGAGCCATTGCTCGACGATGTCCCAGACCATCTTGTTGCCGGCGCTGCGCGCTTCTTCGGCCACCGGTGCCCAGCCCGCCACCTTGTATTTCTTGCCGGCTTCAATCAGCTGACCCTTCAAGCGCATGTCGCTGATGCGGCTGCCCATCTTGGCGGTCGGGTCCACCGAGTAGCTCATGCCGCCCACGCGCACCATGTCGCCACCCTGCTGGTAATACGGGTCGGGGTTGAACAGGTTGTCGCAGACGTCTTCCATCACGGTCTTGATCGTCTCGCCCGTCATCTCGGTCACGGTGGCATACGAGTAAGTGGTGGCCGTCATGTCGAGCAGCCATTCGCGCGTGATGGCCTGGCCCGGCAGCAGCGTGGTGCCCCAACGGAAGCCCGGGGAAAAAGCCAGGTCGGCGCCTTGCACATCCATCAGCGCATCGACCAGCAGCTGGTCGCCGGTGCCGTTGAAATTGCCACGGCGGTAGAGCAGGCCTTCGCTCACGGCCAGCACTTCGTTGAGCTGCTTTTCATACGGGGCGCGGATCTTGGTGATCAGCGCGTCCATGGCCTTGTCGGCCGGCAGCATGTTCGAAAACACCGGCAGCAGCTTGTAGCGGAAGTCGGTGACTTTTTTGTCCTTGACCTCGAAGTCGAGCACGCCGAGGAATTTGCCGTTGGAGCCGGCATTCGTCACGATGGTCTTGCCACCCTTGTTGGACACCAGCGTGGCGACCGGCATGCCGTCGTGCGTGTGGCCGCCCATGATGGCGTCGATGCCGCTGACCCGGCTGGCCATCTTGAGGTCCACGTCCATGCCGTTGTGGCTGAGCACAACGACCACCTGCGCGCCTTTGCCGCGGGCCTCGTTGACCATCTTTTGCATGTTCTCGTCCTGGATGCCGAATTCCCAGTCGGCCACCATGTAGCGCGGGTTGGCGATCGGCGTGTAGGGGAAGGCCTGGCCGATGATGGCGCAGGGCACGCCGTTGATCTCGCGGATCACATAAGGCTTGAACACCGGGTCGCCAAAGTCGGCGGTCTTGACGTTCTGCGCGACAAAGTCGACCTTGCCGGCAAAGTCTTTCTCGACGATCTCTTTGACGCGCTCCATGCCCAGGGTGAATTCCCAGTGGCCCGTCATCACGTCCACCCCCAGCAATTTGCAGGCGTCGACCATGTCCTGGCCGTTGGTCCACAGGCAGGTGCCCGAGCCTTGCCAGGTGTCACCGCCGTCGAGCAAGAGCGCGCCGGGGCGGCTGGCTTTCATGCGCTGGACCAGCGTGGCCAGGTGCGCAAAGCCCCCCACCTTGCCGTAGCGCTTGGCGGCCTTCTCGTAATCCAGGTAGGTCAGTGCATGCGCTTCGGCCGAACCGGGGCGCACCTTGGCCACCTTGAGCAGGTGCTCGCCCACCAGGTGGGGCAAGTGGCCTTTCATGCTGCCAATGCCGAGGTTGATGCTGGGCTCGCGGAAGTGGATGGGCCTCAGCTGCGCATGGCAGTCGGTCATGTGCAGGAAGGACACGTTGCCGAATTTCGGGATGTCGTACAGGCCATTGGCGGCGGTGGCCGCGCTGGCTTCGGCGTAGGTGCCCAGGCTCATGCCGGCCATGGTGCCAGCGCCCATCACTTGCAGGAATTCGCGTTTGGAGAGATTCATAAATTTGCAACCACTGATATTAGAGAAGTAAAAAAACCCGGACGCATCCGGGTTCTGTGCAGGTCACTGGTTGACCGGCGATTTCGGGTCAAGCAACAAGGCGACCACGTGTCGGACCTGGGCCTCGTTCAGGATGCCCATGTGCCCGGCCCGCGGCATGTTGGAGCAGGCGTTGTAGGCCTTGGAGTTCCAGATCTTGCCCCAGGTGTATTCCACGATGGGCTTGGCCGAAGGGCTGTTGGGGTCGGTCACGCCACGGATCTTGCCGTAGTTGTAAAGGCTCGGGCCGATGGTGCCAAAGGAGATTTCCTTTTTGTCGATCTGGTGGCAGTTGTAGCAGTTGCCGCCGTTGACGGTGTTGGCCGCGTCGGTCCAGGTCAGGCCGCGGCCGCTTTGGGCAATCGCTTCACCTTGCTTCCAGTCGCCGAGGAATTTGCCATCGGATGGCCACTTGATCGTCTTGAGGTTGACCTCCTCGAGGCGTTTGGCCGTTTTCTCATCGAGCGGCTTGCCGGCCACATCGGCCTCGCTGCACAGGCGGTTGGTTTCGTCGGTGGCCAGCACGCGGTCGACCTTGGCAATGCCCTGGTCACGGAAGGAGGCCTTGACGATCTGGTCGGTCAGGGCATTGAGTTCGGCCACTGAAGGGCCGGTGGCGCAGCCCGCCACAACCAGCGCGGACGCCAGGCCCGCGAGCACGAGTTGGATTTTCTTGTTCATGCCATGTCTCCGATCAACGCTTGATGGACGGGGCCACCGATTTCGCACCTTTGGCGTTCACACCCAGGTAGGTGGACAGGGCAATCGTGGCGTCGCTGCCAAAGCCCGGGTAAGGAAAACGCTGCTGGCGGTAACAGTCGTTCAGGCGCAGCTGCATGCTCCACATCTGGCCGTTGGAGACGCGGTAGGCCGGCCAGGCGGCAAAGCCGACACCGTCGCCCGGGTTCTTGGTCAGGATGGGCAGGTCCTGCAGGCGGATGCGCTTGCCCTCTTCGCCGTGGCAGGAGGCGCAGGAGAAGTCATGCGGACCGCCACGCTGGAAGAACAGGCGCTTGCCCACTTCGTAAAAGGTTTTTTCCTGCGCCGTGTTGTAGGGCAGGTTGAATTTCAGGCCCTTGGACTCGGCGGCGATCCAGGTGGCCAGCGCTGTCACATTGGCCATTTCGCCACGACCGAAAGGGGTCTTGGCGATGTCGGCGCCGTTGAA
>JBDLTR010000107.1:0-5680 GCA_039805705.1 Pseudomonadota bacterium | reverse complement strand
TGGTCAAGACCTTCACTTTCAAAGCCACCAGCACCAGCACCGATCTGAAGTTCGTCACCACCAAAGACAGTGACCGGGGCAGCAATGACCCCATGATCACCGGTGTCGAGGTGGTCGACATCAGCCCCCAGCTCACGGTGACCAAGGCCCTGGGCGGTTTGGGGCGTCTCAACACCGCCGACCAGTTCACGGTGCAGATCAAGGACACCGATGGCAATGTGGTCAACAGCACCACGGCCAGCACCACCACGGGCAGTTCTGCTGCCGTGACGGCCGGCACGGGCACCACCGGTGTCACCACGCTGGTGCCTGGCAACAGCTACACGTTGACCGAGGTCATGGCCACGGACAGCCCTTCGGCCTTGAGCGCCTACAGCGCCACCGTCAGTTGCAGCAACAGCACTGCGGGGGGCACCAGCGTGTCGGGCATCACCCGCCTGGGCCAGGCGCTGGTGTTGGCCGCCAACGATGTGGTCAGCTGTACCCTCACCAACAGCCCTGCACAAGCGGGTGGCATTTCGGGGCGCGTTTTCGTCGACGATGGCCGTAGCGCTGGCGTCGCCAATGACGGCATTGCCAATGGCGGCGAGTCGCCCCTGGCAGGTGTGTCGGTTCAATTGACCAACTGCTCGGGCACCGTGCATGGCCAAACCCTCACCGATGGCCAGGGGGCCTACAGCTTCAAGGCGCCCAATGTGGCGGCAGGCGCTGCTTTGTGCGTGGTGCAGGCCAACGCTGCGACTTACTTGTCCACGGGTGTCTCGGTCGGCAGCACGGCGGTGCCGTCGGGCACGCCGGTGAGCGTCTCGGGCGTGTCCTACACCTATGTCCGCAGCAGCGACACCCTGAGCTTCACTTGGAACGGCAGTGGCCACGCCGACCTCAACTTCGGTGACGTGCCCGCCAGCACCTGGGTGGCCGGTGGCAGCAAGACCGTGGCACCAGGCACCACCGCCACCTATGCCCACACCTTCACGGCGGGCACGGCCGGCACGGTGGTGTTCAGCATCGCCAGCAGCACAGCCACGCCCGCCATCCAGGGCTGGAGCGAGCGCATCTTCCTGGACCCTGATTGCACCGGCAGCCTGCCTGCTGGTGCCACGCAGGTCTATCCGCCACTGGGCGCGGGCATCAGCGTGAGCGCCCAGCAAAAGGTTTGCGTCATCGTGCAAGCGTACGTGCCCGCCACAGCGCAGGTCGGACACAGGAACGAGGCCTCGGTGCAGGCCGCGCTGAGCCTGAGCAACGCCAGCCCGGCGCTGAGCGCCAGCTACAGCGTCAACGATGTGACGCTGGTGGACAATGTGTCTTTGAACCTGTTCAAGGAAGTGCGCAACGTCACGCAAAACGGTGCGTTCGGCGCCAACAATCAGGCCAAGTCGGGCGATGTGCTGGAGTACCGCATCACCTACACCAACATGACGCCGGCGGTGCTCACCAACCTCACGGTCAACGACACCACGCCCGCGTTCACCAGCTTCGTCAGCAGCTTGGCGGGCAGCACGCCCGCCACCCTGACCGCCTGTACCAAGACCACCCCCGCCAACCCGGGTTCGGCTGTGGCCTGCAGCACCAGCCAGAGCGCGGGCGGCACCGGGGCGGTGGTCTGGCGCTTCACCGGCTCGCTGCCGGGCAGTGGCTCAGGCCAGGTCCTGTTCCAAGTCAAGGTGGATTGAAGCCGTCAACCGCATGGGCGCTCACCGCCAGCGATGAGGCTGTTCGCGGGGACCCTGGGGAGGCCAGGGGGCGCTGCGCTTACTCCCCCTGTGATCCCCGATGGGCCCAGCCGGTGGTGTGCTTTTCCACGTAGCTGAACAGCTCGTACATCACCATCGCCATCGCACCCACCACCACCAGGCCCGCAAAAGCCAGGCCCATTTGCATGGCCGAGCCGGCGGAAATCAGCAGGTAGCCGATGCCTTCGTTGGCGGCGGTCATCTCGGACACGGTGGTGCCGACAAAAGCCAGGGTGATCGCCACCTTGAGCGAGCCGTAAAAGTAAGGCATGGAGCGCGGAAGACCGACCTTGACCAGCACGTCCCAGCGCTTGGCGCCGAGCACGCGCAACACGTCTTCGAGCTCGGGTTCTAGCGTGGCCAGGCCGGTGGCGATGTTCACCATGATCGGAAAGAAGCTGATCAAGAAGGCCGTCAGGATGGCCGGACCGATGCCGATGCCGAACCACACCACCAGGATCGGCACAAACGCCGCCTTGGGCAGGGCGTTGAAGGCGGTCATCAGAGGGTAGACCGCCGCATAGGCCAGGCGCGAGCTGCCGATCACAAAGCCCAGCAGCACGCCGACCACGATGGCAATGCCAAAGCCGGCCATGGTGACCCAGAAGGTGCGCCAGGCATGGCCGGCAATCACCTCTTTGAACTCGATGAACTGTTGCCAGATGCGCGAGGGGCTGGGGAAGACGAATTCCGAGACGTTGAAGACGCGGCAGAGCACTTCCCACACCACGATGGTCAGGGCCAGCAGGATCCAGGGCGACCAGCGTTCCAGGGTTTTCTTGTTCATGGGCAGGGCTCGCTCACTGGTTGATCGTGGCACCGTCTTTGCGCATGGCACCGATGTGGCCACGCAGCTCGTGCACGATGTGGGTGAATTCGGGGGTGTAGGTGATTTCGAGGTCGCGCGGGCGTGGCAGGTCGATCTCGCGCTTGACCACAAAGCGGCCCGGGCTCTTGCTCATCACATACACCGTGTCGGCCAGGAACACCGATTCGCGCAAATCGTGCGTGACCAGGATCACGTTGAAACGCTGCGCGGTCCAGAGGTCGCGCAGCGTGCACCAGAGTTCTTCACGGGTGAAGGCGTCGAGCGCGCCGAAAGGCTCGTCGAGCAGCAGCATCTTGGGTTCGTGGATCAGGGCGCGGCAAATGCTCGCGCGCTGCTGCATCCCGCCCGAAAGCTGCCAGGGGAATTTGTCTTCGTAGCCACCCAGACCCACGGTCTGCAGCAGCTTGCGTGCGCGGGCCACGTACTCGTCTTTTTTCTGTTTGAAGTTCGAACGGTAGGGCTCGACGATCTCCAGCGGCAGCAGCACGTTGTCGAGCGTGGTGCGCCAGGGCAGCAGCGAAGGGGCCTGGAAGGCCATGCCACTGATCTTGAGCGGGCCGTTCACAGGCTGGCCGTCGACGTGGATGGTGCCGCGGCTGGGCATTTTCAGGCCCGTGGTGAGCTTCATGAAGGTGGACTTGCCACAGCCCGAGGGCCCGACGATGGCGATGAATTCGCCTTGGCGCACCTGCAGGTGGATGTCTTCCACCGCAAAGTGGTTCTGGGCCAACAACTCCTCGTTGTAGGCGAGCCAGACGTTCTGGAAATCGACAAAGGCTTCGGACATGGTCTGCATCCGGGTGTGAAATGTGTTCGGCGGTGTATACAGTTCGCCGCCAAGAAAACCGGCGGTGCATGGGCACCGCCGGTGATGCCCGAATTACTTCTTGCCCTTGGGCAGGATGTCCAGCTCTTTGGCCGAGGGCAGGAAGGTGCCGTTCCACACCTCTTCGGCTTTGACGCGGGTCTTGGTGTTGAAGGCGTCGGACACCTGCGAAGCCATCAGCGACAAGCGGCCGCCGTTGACCTGTCCAAAGCCCTCGGCGCGGGCATCGGCGCTGTTGATCACAGTGTCGATGGCCAGCTTCAGGCGGCGGGTTTCGAGCTCGGTGTTGATGATGCCGTCACGGGCCTTCACGTGTTCAATGGCCTTGGCCGGATCGGTGATCACGTCCTTGGCGCCCTTGGTGAAGGCGGCCAAGAAAGCCTTCACGGCGGCCGGATTTTCTTTCAGGATTTTCGGTGTGGCGATGATGGCGTTGCCGTAGAGCTTGACGCCGTAATCGGGGTACTGCAGCACGGTCACGTCTTCGGCTTTGACGCCACGCGCCTCGATGTTGAGCAGCGAGGTGAAGGTGAAGCCGGTGATGGCGTCCACGTCGCCGCGCACCAACATGGTTTCGCGCAACGGCGGGTCCATGGCCGTCCAGGTCACGTTGCCAATGCTGTTGGCCTTGGCAAAGATCGGGAAAGCACGGCGACCCGCGTCAAACACCGGGGCACCGAGCTTCTTGCCGGCCAGGTCGGCGGGGGTTTTGATGCCCGATTTCTTGAGCGCCATCACCGAGGCCGGCGTGTTGTTGTAGACCATCATGATGGCCACCGGCTTGTTGGGGGCGTCCGGGTTGTTGGCGTGGAATTCCATCAGCGCTGCCAAGTCGGCAAAGCCCAGGTCGTAGGTGCCTGAAGCCACGCGCGTGACGGCGCCGCCCGAGCCGTTGCCCGCATCGACCGTGACGTCCAGCTTGGCGTCTTTGAAGTAGCCCTTGGCCACCGGCGTCAGGAACAGTGCCGAAGGGCCCTCGAAACGCCAGTCCAGCTGGAATTTGATCGGGGTGTTCTGGGCTTGGGCAGCGCCGAAGCTGGCGGCAGCAGCCAGAGCGGCCGTGGCCTGGAGGAAGAATCGCTTGTGCATGGGGGCTCCTGGGGTCGGGTAAACGGTGAACAGCTCGAAGCAAGTTCGATGCCGATTATCGAGCAAAGCCCAGGCCTGTCCTTTCAGGCCTGGCCCCAGGAAAACCCCATGGCGGTGCAAACGCCCAGCGCAGGCACCAGCGTGGGGCGCACCCGGAATGGGCGTGCTGTCAGGCGTGGGCTGTGGCCGCGGCGACCGCCGTCATGTTGAGCACGCGGCGCACGGTGGCCGCGGGCGTGAGGATGTGCGCTGTGCCGGCCACGCCCATGAGGATGGGGCCGACGGTCACGCCGCCGCTGGTGGTCGTCTTGAGCACGTTGTAGAGGATGTTGGCCGCATCCAGGTTCGGGCAGACCAAGAGGTTGGCCGAGCCACTCAGGCTGCTGTCTTCGAGGTAGACGTTGCGGATCTCGGGGTCGAGCGCGGCGTCACCGTGCAACTCGCCGTCGCATTCGATGTCGGGGTGCTGGGCCACGAAGAGGTCGCGCGCCAGGCGCATCTTGCGGGCCGAGGCGCGCTTGGACGAACCGTAGCTCGAGTGCGAGAGGAAGGCGACCTTGGGCACGATGCCAAAGCGCTGCACCTCGGCCGCGGCCATGGCCGCGATCTCGGCCAGCTGTTCGGCGGTGGGCTCTTCGTTGACATACGTGTCGGTGATGAAGATCGGACCGCGCGGCGTCATGAGCGCGTTCACGGCGGCATGGTTGTTGGCACCGGCGCGGCGGCCCAGGATCGAGTCGATGCGCTCCAGATGCGTCATGTAGCTGCCCGCCAGGCCGCAGATCAGCGCGTCGGCGTCTTTGAGCGACACCATCAGCGCGCCGATCACGGTGTTGGAGCGGCGCACCGTGGCTTTGGCCACCGTGGGGCTCACGCCGTTGCGCTTCATCAACTGGTGGTAATGCTCCCAATACTGGCGAAAGCGCGCATCCGCCTCGGGGTTGACGTTCTCCACATCCACGCCCAGGCGCATGCGCAGGCCGGCCTTGGCGATGCGCGCAGCGATCACAGCCGGACGGCCAATCAGGATGGGCTGGGCCAGCTGCTCGTCGATGGCCATCTGCGCAGCGCGCAGCGCGCGCTCGTCTTCGCCGTCGGCATACGCCACGCGCTTGAGGTTTTTGGGCACCGCTTTGGCGGCGTTGAAGATCGGGCGCATCAGCAGGCCGGTCTGCGTCACAAAGCTTTGCAGCTGCTGGC
>JBDLTR010000106.1:0-5139 GCA_039805705.1 Pseudomonadota bacterium | reverse complement strand
CGCAACTGCAAATGGTCGGCCATCCATTGCTTGCGTGCCTGTTGCTTGGCCGTTTGCGCCACCAACAGCGTGCCGATGTTTTCGCCGCGCGCCACGCGCAAGAGCGCATCGGGTGCCCGACCCCAGGCGATGAGGGTGGACGCCCCCGAACCCGCCGCCCGCTTGGCCGCCAGGATTTTGGTGAGCATGCCGCCCTTGCCGATGGACGAGCCCGCGCCACCGGCCATGGCCTCGAGGGCCGGGTCACCGGCGCGCGCTTCGTGCACAAAAGTGGCCTCCGGGTGCTTGCGCGGATCGGCGGTGTACAGACCCTTCTGGTCGGTCAGGATCACCAGCAGATCGGCTTCGACCAGGTTGGCGACCAGCGCGCCCAAGGTGTCGTTGTCGCCGAACTTGATCTCGTCGTTGACCACCGTGTCGTTTTCATTGATGACCGGCAACACGCGGTGCTGCAGCAGGGTCAGCAGGGTCGAGCGCGCGTTCAGGTAGCGCTCACGGTCGGCCAGGTCGGCATGGGTGAGCAGCACCTGGGCACTGCCCAAGCCGTGTGCGCGCAACTGGGTCTCGTAAATGTGCGCCAGGCCCATCTGGCCCACAGCGGCCGCAGCCTGCAGGGCATGCACCTCGTGGGGGCGCGTGGTCCAACCCAGGCGCTTCATGCCCTCGGCGATCGCACCGCTGGAGACCATGATGACCTCTTTGCCCGCTTGCGCCAGCTCGGCCATCTGGCGACACCACTCAGCGATCGCCGGCTCATCGAGCCCGCGGCCCTCGTTGGTGACCAGGCTGGAGCCGACTTTGACGACGATGCGGCGCGCGGCGCGCAAGACTTCGGACATCGGTGTGCTCATGTTCGTGTGTGGACAGCGGCGCCCAGGCTCAGGGCTGCGTGAAACGCGGATCGACTTCGGTGGTCCCCTGCTCTTCCACGTGACGTGCGTGGATGTGCTGGTAAATCTCGCGGATCAGGGCTTCGCACCCTTCGCGCGTGAGGGCCGAAATCTCGAACACCGGCCCTTTGTAGCGCATGCGCTTGACGAAGTCTTTCACGCGGGCGGCGCGCTCTTCAGTGGGCACCATGTCGAGCTTGTTGAGCACGAGCCAACGGGGTTTGTTGTACAACTCGGGGTCGTATTTCTTGAGCTCGGCGGCGATGGCTTTGGCTTGTGCGACCGGATCGACGCCATCGTCAAAAGGCGCAATGTCCACGATGTGCAGCAGCAAACGGGTGCGCTGCAGGTGCCGCAAAAACTGGTGACCCAGACCTGCGCCCTCAGAGGCGCCTTCGATCAACCCCGGCACATCGGCCACCACAAAGCTTTGCTCGGGGCCGACGCGCACCACACCCAGGTTGGGGTGCAAGGTGGTGAAGGGGTAGTCGGCGATCTTGGGGCGCGCGTTCGACACCGCGGCGATGAAGGTGGACTTGCCGGCGTTGGGCATGCCCAAGAGGCCCACATCGGCCAGCACCTTGAGTTCGAGCTTGAGGCTCTTGCGCTCGCCGGGGTGACCCGGCGTCTTCTGGCGCGGCGCGCGGTTGATCGCGCTCTTGAATCGCAAGTTGCCGTAGCCGCCATCGCCGCCTTTGGCGATCATCAGCTTTTGACCCGGCTCCAGCAGCTCGTAAAGCACCTCGCCGGTCTCGGCATCGCAAATGAGGGTGCCCACCGGCATCTTGAGTGTGATGTCGTCGCCCATGGCACCGAACATGTCCGAGCCCATGCCGTGCTGGCCGCGCTTGGCCTCGTGGCGGCGGGAATAACGGTAATCGACCAGGGTGTTGAGGCTCGGGTCGGCCACCGCGTACACATGGCCGCCGCGGCCGCCGTCACCCCCGTCGGGGCCGCCGAACTCTTTGTACTTTTCATGGCGGAACGAGACGCAGCCGTTCCCACCATCGCCCGCGGCAATGTCGATAAAGGCTTCGTCTACGAACTTCATGGGGGATCCAGTTTATCTGAGGGTGATGCGGCCATGGCGGCCAGGCTCACCGAGGCCCAGAAAGCGAAAAGCCCCGACGCGCGGGGCTGCTTCGCTGAAAACGGAGCCTGGCTTAAACGGCCGGGGTCACATTCACGGTGTGCTTGTTGAGCTCGCCTTTGACGGCAAACGACACGTGGCCGTCGACCAGGGCAAACAGGGTGTGGTCTTTGCCCACGCCCACGTTGGTACCGGCATGGAACTTGGTGCCACGCTGGCGCACGATGATCGAGCCTGCGCTGATCAGCTGACCGCCGAAGGCCTTCACACCCAGCATCTTGGGCTTGGAATCACGCCCGTTGCGCGTAGAGCCGCCGCCTTTTTTCTGTGCCATGACCTGTTCTCCTTAGGCAGCGATCGCACCGATTTGCAGTTCGGTGTATTGCTGACGATGACCT
Organism: Pseudomonadota bacterium; assembly: GCA_039805705.1. Lineage (GTDB taxonomy): Bacteria > Pseudomonadota > Gammaproteobacteria > Burkholderiales > Burkholderiaceae_C > Limnohabitans_A. The sequence continues at coordinate 2,761 of JBDLTR010000106.1, read as the reverse complement.
TGACGCTTTTGGTAATGCTTGCGACGGCGCATCTTGAAAATGCGCACCTTGTCGTGCTTGCCATGCGCCACAACGGTGGCTTTCACAGTAGCGCCGGACACCAGGGGCGTGCCCACCTTGATTTCAGCGCCGTTGCCGACGGCCAGAACCTGGTCGATCACGATTTCCTGGCCCACGTCCGCAGCAATCTGTTCTACTTTAATTTTTTCGCCGGAAGCAACGCGATACTGCTTGCCACCGGTTTTTATGACCGCGTACATAATGACCTCTTGAATGGAAGTTTCCCAGGGCGAATCCCAAGGAACCGCGAATTCTAGCATGGTTTACCCGGCGTTCAAGGGCCGCACTTGGCCCGCCCGGGCAAGCGGCGTGCGCCTTCTATAATCACCATTTGGCCCTTTGACGGCCCTTCTTCCGCCTGTGTTTCAGGCAATTTTGCTGGAATTCCTGTTTTGTCAGCCCCCGAAAACTCTGCCGCCGCTGTGCTGGCCCTGGTCGCCCAGGACATGGCCGAAGTGGACCGTGTCATTGGCGAGCGCCTTGATTCGGGGGTGCCTCTGGTGGGCGAGGTGGCCCGCTACATCATCTCGGCAGGCGGCAAGCGCCTGCGCCCAGTGCTGCTTTTGCTGACCTGCGGCGCACTCGGTTACACCGGTGGCCAGCGCCACAACCTGGCGGCGGTGGTGGAGTTCATCCACACCGCCACGCTCTTGCACGACGATGTGGTGGACGAGTCCACATTGCGCCGCGGCCGCCCCACCGCCAATGAGCGCTTTGGCAACCCGGCCAGTGTGCTGGTGGGCGATTTCTTGTACTCGCGCGCCTTCCAGATGATGGTGGACGCGGGCAGCATGCGCATCATGCAAGTGCTGGCCGACGCCACCAATGTGATCGCCGAAGGTGAAGTGCTGCAGCTCATGAACATGCACGATGCCTCCCTCGATGAGGACGGCTATCTGCGCGTGATCCGGTCCAAAACCGCCAAGCTGTTCGAAGCGAGCGCACGTTTGGGCGCGATCCTGGCTGGCCAATCCGCCGACATCGAACAAGCTTGCGCCGACTATGGGCAGGCCCTGGGCACCGCTTTCCAGGTGATCGACGACGTGCTCGACTACGACGGCGACGCGGCCGAAATGGGCAAAAACCTGGGCGACGACCTGCGCGAAGGCAAAGCCACCCTGCCCCTGATACTGGCCATGCAGCGCGGCACCCCCGAGCAGGCGGCCACGGTGCGCTCGGCGATCGAAGAAGGGCGCGTGGATCGGCTCGATGACATCGTCACGATCGTGCGCCAGAGTGGCGCGCTCGAAGCCACGCGCCAAGCCGCCAGTGCCGAGGCGCAACGTGCGGTGGACGCCGCCCTGCGCCTGCCGGCCAACCGGCACCGCGAGGCCATGGTGGCACTGGCCTCGCAACTGCTCACGCGCCGCGCCTGAAGGGCAGCGCCCCTGTCCGTCTCTCCTGGCCTGGAGAGACCCGTCGCACATGTTAGATTGGGCAGCCTTTTGAACGGAGGAAGACCCATGGACACCCAACTCGAACAGCAACTGCGCATCCGCCAACTGGTGGAGAACTGGGCCGTGTGGCGCGATGCGGGCGACTGGGAGCGCTTCAAAACCGTCTGGCACGAAGACGGCGTGATGATGGCCACCTGGTTCCAAGGGCCGTTCGAAGAGTTCATCCGCGTCACCATCGAAGGCTGGAACAAGGGCGTGAGCATCCTGCACTTCCTGGGCGGCTCATCGATCGATGTGCAAGGCACGCGGGCCATCGCCCAAACCAAAATGACCATCTCCCAGCGTGGCATGGTCGAGGGCGTGCTGTGTGATGTGGTCTGCACCGGCCGCTTCTACGACTTTTTCGAACAGCGCCAGGGCCGTTGGGGCCTGGTGCACCGCCAGCCCATTTACGAGAAAGACCGCATCGATCCGGTCGACCCGGCCGCCCGGCTGGCGCTGGATGCCGACGCATTGGCGGGTTTTCCTGAAGGCTACCGGCACCTGGCCTACATCCAGACCCGCATCGGCTTCCAGGTCAAGATGGACATGCCCATGCTCAAGGGCGCTGGGGTGCAAGACCTGTACCGCCGCGGGGCCAACTGGCTGGCTGGCCTGCCGCTCGAGCGCTGAGCACAGGGACGTTAGGTCTCTTTCCTGAACATCAGCAAGATGTTCAAGCGGTCTTTCACATCCGGCAATCGGCTGGCGTTCTTGACGGACAAATACACAAACCACAGACCCAGCAATCTGAAGATCAGCATCAGTGTCAAGCGCGGGGTGGGACGCGATATGACTTCGGCGTAGACATTGAACATGTCGAAGACGAAATTGACACAGCCCATCAGGAACAAGGCCCCGAAGACCATCGCGGGGTACCAGTTGCGCAGGTAAGCGTACAGGCCAATCGCCAGCACCGTCAGCAGGAACCAGCCCCTGAAATACAAGAAGCGCCCCATCCGAACCGCCTCACCGGGGTCATTGGTCATGCGCTGAACGGCCGAATCGGTCCAAAACAACAGCCACATGCAGTAGGTGCACACCAATACCGTCAGGTACCAAAAACGCAAAGGGAAAAACTTGTCGACGGGCAGATGGGGGCTCGCACCCCACCCCTGGATCAGCGCATCCAGTTCAGCGGCACTGACAAGCGGCTTTTCTTTGTTCGACATGCTGACTGCTGACCACCTACATACTTCGTTTGTCGCACGACATCAGCGCGCACTGATTTAGTGCAGTATACACTGATGAAAACAATAATTTGA
>JBDLTR010000105.1:0-15369 GCA_039805705.1 Pseudomonadota bacterium | reverse complement strand
CAGGAAGGCCATCGAGAACGGTTTGACCAGCCAGTTCACGAACAGCGTGACACCGATGCCGCGCACGTGCTGTCGGACCTGCTGCAGCGCACCGAAATCCACTTTGACCAGCATGGGGATGACCATCACCCAGATCAGCAGGCCCACGGGCAGGTTGACCTGGGCCACCTCCATCGCGCCGATGGTCTGGAAGACGCTCGGGAAGAATTGCCCCAAGCCGATGCCGAGCACGATGCACAAGAACACCCAGAGCGTGAGGTAGCGCTCGAACACCGTCATCGGGGCCTGGCTCTGGGCCTTGGCCGTCACTTCGCATGGCACGCTCATGCTGTGTCCTTGGCCAAGTGGCGGACGCTTTGTTCCAGGGACAGCTTGTCCAGGCGGGTCAGCGGCAGGTTCACGAAGATTTCCAGGCGTTTGCGGATCAGGTGCAGGGTTTGCCGAAAGGCCTCGCGTTGGGCAGCCTCATCGCCCTCCACGGCGGACGGATCGGCATAGCCCCAATGCGCGGTCGCGGGTTGACCAGGCCAGTAGGGGCAGACCTCGCCGGCCGCGTTGTCGCAGACCGTGATCACCAGGTCCATGTGCGGCGCATCGGCGGCGGCGAACACGTCCCAACTTTTGCTGTGCAGGCCTTCGGTGGAGACACCGGCCTTGGCCAGGGTGTCCAGGGCCAGGGGGTTGGGCTGCTGCATGGGCCGTGGACTGCTGCCTGCCGAATAGGCTTTGAAGCGGCCGTGGCCCAGGTGGTTGAGCAGGGCCTCGGCCAGGATGCTGCGGGCCGAGTTGTGGGTGCACAGGAAGAGCACGTTCAGGGGGCGGGATGTTGTCATCGGTGGTTCGCTTTCTTCAACAGGGGCAGGCCATGCGCTCAGCACTCAGGCAGGCCTGGGCGCCTTGGCAGCAGTTCTCGGTCAGGTAAGCCAGCAGGCCATCCATGCGCCCGAATTCGACGCGGTAAATCAGGTGGCGGCCGCTGCGCTCTTGGCTGATCAGCCCGGCCCCCATGAGTTCTTTGAGGTGAAAGGACAGGGTGGCGTTGGGCGTGCCCAATCGCTCGCCCAGCTGGCCGGGCGTGGCGCCTTGCGGACCGGCCACCACCAGCTGGCGGAACAGCTGCAGGCGGTTGGCTTGGGCCAAGGCGGCGAGGGCTTTGACAACGTCTTTGTCTTCCATATTTCTATTTTTATGGAAATTTATGACAGGCCCGTGACAAGGTCGTGCTGGCGCAGGCAGGATCAGTGGGCAGACGCGTCTTGCACCGCCAAACCCCAGTCGGTTTTTTGCCAGGCCAGGCTTTCTTCGGTCAGCAGGTGGGCCGATTGCGGGTAGAGCGCTGCCCAGCCGGCAGGCAAGCTCAGGCGAAAAGTTTTGTAGCGCTTGTCCAGCGTGAGGGCCAGGCCATCGATATGGGGATCGCGTCGTGCATGGCACAGGATCACCCCCAGGCGCAGCGCGAGCAGTTGACAGACGAAGTCGGTGTCCTCCAGGGCCTCTTCCAGCTTGCGCAATTTGCCACGGTGACCCAGCACCAGCAGACCGAGCCGGTGCAGCTCGTCCAGGGTGAAACCCGGCATGTCGGTGTTCTCGAGGATGTAGGCGCCGTGCTTGTGGTAATCGCTGTGCGAAATCTGGATGCCGATTTCGTGCAGGCGCGCTGCCCACTGCAGCTTGCGCTGCTGGCGTTGCAGGTCCTGCGCGATGGTGATCTGGCCCAGCAGGTGGGTCGAGGTGCGGCTCACACGTTCGGCTTGCACCAGGTCGACGTTGAAGCGGCGCGCCAGCCAGTCGACTTTGCCGCTGCGCACATCGGCCGCGGGGTTCTCGCGATCGATCAGGTCAAAAAGCGCGCCGTGGCGCAGAGCGCCTTCGGCAGCACGCATCTCCTGGATTTGCAGCAAATCGAAAAGCGCTTGCAGCACCGCCAGGCCGCCGCCAATGACCGGGCGGCGCTCGTCTTTGAGGCCTTCGAGTTGCAAGCGTTCGGGCTTTTGGGCTTTGACCAGGCGCTCTTGCAACCAATCGAGCGCATCGCGGGTGATCAGCCCGTCGGGCCAACCGGCGGCCAACAAGATATCGGAGACGGCGCCGATGGTGCCAGAGGAGCCGTAAGCGGTGTCCCAACTGCCGGGGGCATACAGGCTCAGGGCCTCGTCGAAGATGGCTTTCGCAGCCACCGCCGCGCTGCGAAAGGCGCTGGTGCTCCATTGGCCATTGGGAAAGTACTTCATCGACCAGGCCACACTGCCCACGCGGTAAGACTCCAGCGTTTGTGCTTCTTGGCCTTGGCCCAAAATCAGCTCCGTCGAGCGTCCGCCGATGTCCACCACCAACCGCCGTTCCTCGGAATGGGGCAGCAGGTGCGACACGCCCAGGTAAATCAGCCGGGCTTCTTCGCGGCCCGCGATGACCTCGATGGGAAAGCCCAGGATGCGTTGGGCTTCTTGCAGGAACACGTCGCGGTTGCGGGCCTCGCGCAGCGTTTGCGTGGCCACAGCGCGCACGTGGCGCGGCCGAAATCCGGCCAGGCGTTCGCCAAAGCGGGCCAGGCAGGCCCAGCCACGTTGCATGGCCTCGTCGGTCAGGTTGCGGTCCGCGTCCAGGCCATTGCCCTGGCGCACGGTTTCCTTGTGGTATTCGACACGGCGCAGATGACCGGCTTCGAGTTGTCCGATTTCCAGGCGAAAACTGTTGGAGCCGAGGTCGACGGCGGCGAAAAGGTGCTTGGGCTGCATGGCGTGAAAAAATCGGCTTCACGCGATTATGTGACGTCAATGTGACGCCACCGTGACGATCCCGAGTCGTGTTCAGTACTTTTCAGGCACGAACATTTCGGGGGGCACCGGGTGTCGGATGTAGTCGGGGTGGCGCACGCGGGCTGGCAGTTGCACATCTGGGTGGGCCACCTCGTGGTAAGGCACTTGACCCAGCAAGTGGTCGATGCAGTTCAGGCGTGCTTTCTTTTTGTCGACCGCCTGCACGATCCACCAGGGCGCCTCGGCGATGTGGGTGCGCTCGAGCATGGTTTCCTTGGCGCGCGTGTAGTCTTCCCAACGGCGGCGGCTTTCCAGGTCCATGGGGCTGAGCTTCCACTGCTTGAGCGGGTCTTGGATGCGGCCAACAAAGCGCAGGTGTTGCTCGTCGTCGGTGATCGAGAACCAGTATTTGACGAGCTGGATGCCGCTGCGCACGAGCATCTTCTCGAACTCGGGCACGCTGCGGAAAAACTCTTCGTATTCGTCGTCCGAGCAAAAGCCCATCACGCGTTCGACGCCGGCGCGGTTGTACCAGCTGCGGTCAAACAAGACCATCTCGCCTGCCGCGGGCAGGTGGCTCACGTAGCGCTGGAAATACCACTGGGTTTTTTCACGGTCGTTGGGGGCGGGCAGGGCGGCCACACGGCACACCCGGGGGTTCAGGCGCTGGGTGATGCGTTTGATCACGCCGCCTTTGCCGGCCGCGTCGCGCCCTTCAAACAGGATCACCATGCGGTGGCCGGTGTGCACCACCCAGTCTTGCAGTTTGACCAGCTCGATCTGCAGGCGCAGCAGTTCGCGAAAGTATTGGATGCGGCTGGAGCTGCAGGCGCTGTCTCGGCCGGCGTCTTCGCCCAGGCGGTCTTGCATCTCCAGCTCGAATTCCTCGTCCAAGGAATCGAGCAGGTCCTCGCGCAGTTGCACCATCTGGTGTTCGGAAATTTCTTGTGTGCCCATGACCCGAGGGTGCCAGTGCCGTGTGACGGTTTTGTGTCAGCGAACGGGCCGCGCCAGCACATCGCGCAGGTGTTCGCAGGGGCGGGTTGAGCCAGCGTTGGGTGCACAGGAGGCGAGGGGCGGACAGAGACAAAATGAGTCCAAAAATCAACACAAAGGCTGCTCAAGGGCACAGGCGCGGCACTGTGGGGGCGTGCTGCGGCGGCAGGACGACAGGATTTGCCCGCGTCAGGACGGCTGGTTTGACACATTCTTGTCACAATTCCTGCCTAGAGTGGCGTCCATCCGGTGCCACGGGGTGCCGGATCCGAGAAGCATCCTTTTTTGGAGTCCACATGCTCAAGCTCAAATCCTTTCTGACCGTGGTGGGTCTGACCGCTGCCACCCTCACGGCCGTTGCCGCCGACATCACCGGTGCCGGCGCCACCTTTCCCTACCCGATCTACGCCAAGTGGGCCGAGGCCTACAAAAAAGAGACCGGTGTGGGTCTGAATTACCAGTCCATCGGTTCGTCGGGTGGCATCCGCCAGATCCGCGCCAAGACCGTGACCTTCGGTGCCACCGATGCGCCGGTCAAAGGTGAAGACCTCGACAAGGACGGCATGGTGCAGTTCCCTGCCATCATCGGCGGCACGGTGCCGGTGGTGAACCTGGAAGGCTTCAAGCCCGGTGAGCTGCGCATCTCTGGCCCGGTGCTGGCCGATGTGTACATGGGTACCATCAGCAAGTGGAACGATGCCAAGCTGGCCGCCCTGAACCCGGGCAAGAAGCTGCCGGACATGGCCATCACCGTGGTGCACCGCGCCGACGGTTCGGGCACCACCTTCAACTTCACCGACTACCTCAGCGCCATCAGCAAAGAGTGGGCTGAAAAAGTGGGCAAGAACGCCGCTGTCAAATGGCCTGCCGCCTCGTCTGTCGGTGGCAAAGGCAATGAAGGCGTGGCCGCCAACGTCAACCGCGTCAAGGGCGCGATCGGCTACGTCGAATACGCCTATGTCAAGAAGAACAACATGACCTTCTTGCAGCTGCAGAACGCCGACGGCAAGTTCGTCAGCCCCGACGACACCACCTTCGCCTCGGCCGCTGCCGGCGCCGACTGGTTCAGCGTGCCGGGCATGGGCATCTCCATGGTCAACGCCAAGGGCGCCAACAGCTGGCCCATCAGCACGGCGTCGTTCATCCTGATGTACAAAGAGCCGACCGACAAGGACGCCTCCAAGGATGTGGTCAAGTTCTTTGACTGGGCCTTCAAGAACGGCAAGAAGCTGGCCGAAGAGCTGGACTATGTGGCCTTGCCCGATGCGCTGACCGGCCAGATCCGTCAAAAGGTCTGGACCCAGATCAAGCACTGAACCTCCAGCTTTGATCTGACATGGCCGCTGCGGGCTCGATGAGCCTGCAGCGGTTTGTCCCGAAAGCGACCGCCTCGATGCAATACACCCAAGGAATCGACATGAGCCTGGCGCACGAACCCAGCGCGGTGCACACCGAAGCCGACGTCATGGCGGTGGTGCAACGCCAGCGCTGGCAAGATTTTTTCTTCCACAAGATCACCTGGCTGTTCTCGATGCTGGTCTTGTGCGCCCTGATGGGCATCATCGTCTCGCTGGTCATCAATGCCTGGCCAGCCTTGTCCAAGTTTGGACTCCAGTTTGTTTGGCGTGTCGAGTGGGACATCGTCAATGAAGAATTTGGCGCAGCGATCGCCATCTTCGGCACGGTGGTGAGCGCGGCAATCGCCCTGCTGATCGCGGTGCCGCTGTCGTTTGGCATCGCCCTGTTTTTGACCGAGACCTGCCCCGTGATGCTGCGCCGCCCGCTGGGCACCGCGATCGAGTTGTTGGCAGCGGTGCCCTCGATCATTTACGGCATGTTCGGCCTGTTCATTTTTGCACCGCTGTTTGCCGAATACGGCCAGCCTGCGCTGCAATCGACCCTGGGTCAAATGCCCTTGATCGGCAGCCTGTTTGGTGGCGCCATGAACGGCATTGGCGTGTTGGCCGCCGGCATCGTGCTGGCGTTCATGATCCTGCCCTTCATCGCCGCGGTGATGCGCGATGTGTTCGAGATCGTGCCGCCGGTGCTGCGCGAATCCGCCTACGGCCTGGGCTGCACCACGTGGGAGGTGGTGCGCCACATCGTGTTGCCTTACACGCAAAAAGGCGTGATCGGTGGCGTCATGCTGGGTTTGGGCCGCGCCTTGGGCGAGACCATGGCCGTGACCTTTGTGATCGGCAACTCGCAACGCCTGTCGGCCTCGCTGTTCTCGCCGGGCTCTTCGATCGCCTCCACCCTGGCCAACGAATTCGGTGAGGCCGCCGACTTCCACCTCTCGGCGCTGTTCGCGCTGGGCTTCTTGCTGTTCATCATCACCTTGGTGGTGTTGTCCCTGGCCAAATTCATGCTCTTGCGCGCCGAGAAGGCCAAGGGCACCAAGACCTGATTGGACCGTCCATGAACCCCGCGATTTACCGACGCCGCCAGCTGGCCAACCGCATGGGCCTGACCCTGTCCATGTTGGCCATGGGCCTGGGCTTGTTCGTCTTGCTCTGGATTTTGGTGGTGCTGTTCAAAAACGGCTTTGCCGCGCTCGATTGGGCCATGTTCACGCAATCGACGCCGGCCCCCGGCTCCGACGGCGGTGGCTTGGCCAACGCCATCGTGGGCAGCCTGCTGATGGTGTTGGTCACCGCCCTGGTCAGCACCCCGATCGGCATCTTTGCCGGCGTCTACCTGGCCGAGTACGGCGACGAGAGCAAGACCGCCAGCCTCACCCGCTTTGTCACCGACGTGATGCTGTCGGCCCCCTCGATCGTGCTGGGCCTGTTTGTCTATGCCGTCTTCGTGGCCCAGGTCAAGCACTTCTCGGGCTGGGCCGGGTCGATGGCCTTGTCGCTGATCGCCATCCCGGTGGTCGTGCGCACCACCGAGAACATGCTGCGCCTGGTGCCTGGCAGCCTGCGCGAAGCGGCTTTTGCCCTGGGCGCGCCGCGCTGGAAAGTCGCCACCTTCGTGACGCTGCGCGCGGCCAAAGCCGGTGTGATGACCGGTCTGCTGCTGGCGCTGGCCCGCATCAGCGGCGAGACCGCGCCCCTGCTGTTCACGGCGCTCAACAACCAGTTCTTCTCGTCCAACATGAACGCGCCCATGGCCAACTTGCCGGTGGTCATCTTCCAGTTCGCCATGAGCCCTTACGACAACTGGGTGCGCCTGGCCTGGGGGGGCGCCCTGCTGATCACCCTGACGGTGCTGATCCTCAACGTGATTGCGCGGGTGTTCTTCCGCGACACCTCGCCCCGCTGATTTCCCAAGGAACAACCATGACCGCTGTGGCCATCGACACCCAAAACGCGATCGAGATCAAGAACCTCGATTTCTACTACGGCACCTTCAAGGGCCTGAAAAACATCAACCTCGACATCGCCGAGCACAAGGTCACGGCCTTCATCGGTCCGTCGGGCTGTGGCAAGTCGACCTTGCTGCGCACGCTCAACCGCATGTACAGCCTGTATCCCGGCCAACGTGCCGAAGGGCAGATCAACCTCTACGGCGAGAACATCCTCGATGCCAAGCAGGACCTGAACCTGCTGCGCGCGCGTGTGGGCATGGTGTTCCAAAAACCGACACCGTTCCCGATGTCGATTTACGACAACATCGCCTTCGGTGTGAAGCTCTACGAAAACCTGAGCCGCTCCGAAATGGACGACCGCGTCGAGTGGGCCCTGTCCAAAGCCGCCATCTGGAACGAAGTCAAGGACAAGTTGGGCCAAAGCGGCCTGTCGCTTTCTGGTGGTCAGCAGCAACGCCTGTGCATTGCGCGCACGGTGGCCGTCAAACCCAAGGTCATCTTGCTCGACGAGCCGACCTCGGCGCTGGACCCGATCTCCACCGCCAAAGTGGAAGACCTGGTCAACGAGCTCAAGCACGACTACACCGTGGCCATCGTCACGCACAACATGCAGCAGGCGGCCCGTGTGTCCGACTACACCGCCTACATGTACCTGGGCGAGCTGATCGAGTTCGGGCAGACCGAGCAGATTTTCATGAAGCCCCAGCGCCAGGAAACCGAAGACTACATCACCGGCCGTTTTGGCTAAGAGGACGACACCACCATGGACAAACACATTTCCAGCCAGTTTGATGCTGAACTCTCGGGCGTGTCTTCGCGCGTGCTCGAATTGGGCGGTCTCGTCGAGTCTCAGATCCGCCACGCGGTCTTCGCGCTGGCCCAGTTCAGCGTCGAAGTCGCCGACCAGGTGATCAGCACCGAACGCCAGGTCAATGCCATGGAAGTGGACATCGACCGCGAGCTGTCGTCGATCATCGCGCGGCGCCAGCCCACCGCGCGGGATTTGCGCCTCTTGATGGCGATTTCCAAAATCACCGCCAACCTCGAACGCGCGGGCGACGAGTCCGAGCGCATCGCCCGCATGGTCAAGCTCATCGTGGACCAGGGCATCACACGTTCGCTGCCTGCCTCGGAGCTGCGCATCGCCGCCGAAATGGCCTCGGGTTTGCTGCGCAAGGCGCTGGACGCCTTTGCGCGCCTGGACGTGCAAACCGCGCTGGTCATCTTGAAAGAAGACGATCTGATCGACGCCGAGTTCGATGGCTTTTTGCGCAAGCTGGTGACCTACATGATGGAAGACCCGCGCACGATCTCGGCCAGCCTCGACCTGCTGTTCGTGGCCAAGGCCATCGAGCGCATCGGTGACCACGCCAAGAACATCGCCGAGTTCATCATCTACGTGGTCAAAGGCGCGGACGTTCGCCACACCGCCTTGTCGGACATCGAATCTGCTGTGCAATGAAAACCCAGCCCCGCATCTTGATCGTGGAAGACGAGCCGGCGATCGCCGAGCTCATGGCGGTGAACCTGCGGCATAACGGTTTCCAGCCGGTCTGGACGATGGACGCGGTCAGTGCCCAAAAAGAGCTCGACGAGGTGCTGCCGGACGTGATCCTGCTCGACTGGATGCTGCCCGGTGAGAGTGGCCTGAGCCTGGCCAAGCGCTGGCGCAGCCACCCGCGCACGCAGCAGGTGCCGATCTTGATGATCACCGCCCGCAGCGATGAGCCCGACCGCGTGGCTGGTCTTGACGCCGGGGCTGACGATTACATCGTCAAGCCTTTCTCTCCGCGCGAGCTGCTGGCGCGCATCCGCGCGGTGCTGCGCCGGCGTGTGCCCGAGCCGCCTGGCGGGGTGCTCAGCGTGGGCGGTTTGAGCATGGACACCGACACTTACCGCGTGAGCTGGCAAGAGCAGCCACTCAAAGTGGGGCCGACCGAGTTCAAGCTGCTGCAGCATTTCATGCGCCACCCTGAGCGCGTGCACACGCGCGGCGCTTTGCTCGACAAGGTCTGGGGCGACCATGTCTACATCGAAGAGCGCACCGTGGATGTGCACGTCAAGCGCTTGCGCGAAGCCCTGGGCGAAGCCGGCAAGATGATCGAGACCGTGCGTGGCGCGGGTTACCGCCTGACGGCGCAAGTCCTGGCCTGAGGCGATGCTGATTTATCTGATGCCCCTGCTGCTCTGGTGCGCGCTGGCCGCGTTGCTGGGCTGGTGGTGGGCCGGCACCGAAGCGGGCTTGGCTTTGGCCCTGGCCGCCAGTGTGGTCTGGGCCCTTATGCAGATGTGGCGTGCGCGTCGCCTGGAGCAGTGGTTCCGCAGCGGTCCGGTGGGCGAACCCCCTCGGCTGGCGGGGGTGTGGCGAGAGCTGGCGGACCGCATTCGCCGCCTCTTGCGCCTGAAAGAGCGTGAAGTCGCGCAGCACGCCGAGCGTTTGCAGCATTTTCTGGAGGCGATCGAGGCCTCGCCCAACGGCGTGACCTTGCTCGACCGCGAAGACCGCATCGAATGGTGCAACGCGATCGCCGGCCAGCACTTGGGCATCGACCCGGTGCGTGACCGCGCGCAGCACGTGGTGCACCTGGTGCGCGACCCGGTGTTCACCCGCTATGTCCAGCAAGACAGCCACGCCAACGAGGTGGTGATCGAGGGGCGCAGCGCCTCGCTGGCCAAAAGCATCAAGCTTTCGGTGCAGCTGTTTCCCTATGGCCAGGGGCAGCAGTTGCTGCTCACGCGCGACATCACCGCCTTGGCCCAGGCCGAGGCGATGCGCCGCGATTTCGTGGCCAATGTGTCGCACGAAATCCGCACGCCCTTGACGGTGCTGGCTGGATTCGTCGAAACCTTGCAGTCCTTGCCCCTGTCGGCGCAAGAGCAGCACCAGTACCTGGACCTGATGGCCCTGCAAGCCCAGCGCATGCAGGGTCTGGTGAGTGATTTGCTGACCCTGTCCCAGCTGGAAGGCAGCCCGCTGCCCAGTCCCAGCGAGCAGGTGGATCTGCCGGCGCTGCTGGCGCAGATCGAGGCCGACGCACGGGCACTCTCGACCTTGCAGGGCGATGCCGGGGCGCCCGTCCACCTCTTGACCTTCGAAGCGGCCCCGGGCACGGCCTTGATCGGTGCGCGCAACGAGCTGTTCAGCGCCTTTTCCAACCTGGTGAGCAATGCGGTGCGTTACACGCCTGCGGGTGGGCGCATCACGGTGGGCTGGCAAAAGCAGGCGCAAAGCCTGCTGTTCACGGTGCGCGACACCGGCCCTGGCATTGCCGCAGAGCACTTGCCACGCCTGTCCGAGCGCTTTTACCGGGTGGACCGCAGCCGTTCGCGCGAGACCGGGGGCACCGGTTTGGGCCTGGCCATCGCCAAGCATGTGGTGCAGCGCCATGGCGGCGAACTGCGCATCGACAGCCAGGTGGGCGTGGGCTCGTGCTTCACGCTGGTCTTGCCGATCCAGCGCTTGATCACCGACCGGTCTTGAGCGGCTGGCGCATCGCGCGTTGCAGGCGCAACAGAAACAAGACCGAGACCATGGCCAGCGCCAGGGTGCTGGTGATCCAAAAACTGCCCACCGAATGTTGCGCAGCCCAGGGCCCCAGACCCTGGTAAGCCAGCAGGTAACCGCCCCACAGACCGCCACCCCAGAGCAGGGCCGCGTAAATCAGCAGCGGGGAGAGGGTGACGCGCCAGCAGCGCAAGACGAACACGCAGACCGCTTGCAGCGCGTCGGCCAGGTGGTACCAGGCGACCCAGCCCAACCACAGGGCCGCAGCGGCCTTCACGGCGGCGTCTTGGGTGTACAGGCCCGCCACCGATGCACGCCCCAGGCCCAGCGCCAAGGCCCCCAGCAGCGCCAGCGCCGCGGCCACGCCCAGACCGGTGCGGGCCGCGTGGCGGGCCCGCTCGCCGTGGCCTGCACCGATCCAGTAGCCCGCGCGCGCGCTGGTGGCGATGCCCAGCGACAAAGGCACCATGTAGAGCACCGCGGCCAGACTGGCGGCGATCTGGTGGCTGGCCAAAGCGACTTCGCCCAGGCGGGCGATGAAAAGGGCCATGAGCGTGAACGAAGTGACTTCGACCATGATCGACAGACCGGCCGGCACGCCCAGGGCCAAGAAACGGCGCAACTGCGCGCCATCGGGCGCTTCCAGCGGCTGCCACAGCCGGTAAGGGCGGTAGATGTCTTGCGTGCGCAGCAGGGCCACCCCGGTGGCCAGCATCAGCGTGTTGACGGCCAAAGTGGCCCAGGCGCAACCCACCACACCCCACCCGTCCCACGTGCCCCAGCCCAAGGTCAACACGGCGGACAGCGGCACTTTGACCAGCAGGCCAGCCGCTTGCAGCCAGGTCACCAGGCGCGGCAGACCCAGGCTCTGGTTGAGCGTGCCGTACAGCCGAAAGAGCAGCGAGGGCACCAGCGCCAAGGCCAGCACCTGCAGGTACCGGCGCACTTCGGGCCACAGCGCCTCGGGCACGCCGGTCCAACGCAGCCAGGGCTCGGGCCAACACAGCGCAGCCATGCCCAGCAGACAGGCTGCCGCGCACACGTACAGCGCCTGGCGCACCGAACGGCCCAGCGCTGTGTGGCGCCCGGCGCCATGCAGCTCGGCCCAGACGGGCAGCAGCGCTTGCACCAAGCCGTTGAGCGCGACGTAGATGCTGATGTAAATGGAGGAGGCCAGCGACAGCACGGCCAGGGCCTGCGGGCTGTGCCGGCCGGCGATCATCGTGTCGGCCACGCCGAAGGCGATCACCGCCAGCTGCCCCACCAGCACAGTGCCCGCGTGGCGCAGGATCAGACGCAGCTCGGACACGTTCAAGGCGCGGCAGGTCGGAAGATGACCAAGGTTTCGTTGTTGTCGGTGGGGCGGCGGAAACGGCGGTCCTCTTGCCAGCCCCATTGCGCCAGCTGGGGGCGCAGCGCGTCCAGCCCGTCGGTGTCGGTGACCAGCCAGTTGCAGTCGGCGCTGGGGCGCGCCGCCGCGCGCAGGCGCAAGCCCGCGTGCACCATGAGCGCGGCATTTTGGGCGTTGGTCAAGCCGATGCTGTGCACACAGCGCGCCTCGGGGTTGATCGCTCGCAGCTTGTTCATCAGCGCGGCGTAGCTGCGCGCATGGTCCAGCAAGGGCAGCCACAAGGTCATGAGCAAGAGCCAGCACAAAGTGGTGCCTGCCGCAGGCAGCACCAGGCTTTTCCACAGCGCTTGCCTGTGGCGCCCGGTGCGCCAACGGACCAGGCCCAACCAGGCGAGGGTGGCCACAGCCGCCACCAGCAGCAAGGGCCAGATCAACTGGTGGGTGAATTCGGGCGCACTGCGTGCCACGTTGCGAGCGGGTTGTGCGGGCCAGCCGGTTTCCATCGACAGCCAGACCACCCAGATGACCAGCGCCCCCATGCTGAAGAACAGCAGGGTGAACCAGTCGATGAACGCGCCCACACTGCGGCGCAGCGTGGGCAGGGCGAAGGCGGCCAGGGCGGCAATGGCCGGCAGGCCCGAGAGCAAGGCCCGGTCTGACAAACCGGTGAACCAGGTCACGCCCACCGTGACCAACGCAAACCACAAAGGCAGGCCGATGTGGGCAAAGCGCCAGCCGCGCAGCAGCTGGTGGCGCCAGCGCCACAAGGCCCACAGCGCCAGCGGCCCAGCGGGCCAGGTGAACCACAGCAGCAAGCGGCCAAACAGGTGCAGGTCGGCCATGGCGTGCGGCACCAGGCGCCAGCGCCAGAGGTCGAGCGCGCCGGCCAGGGTCACGCACAGCAGGCCCAGGAGGCCCAGCAAGCCCAGCTCCAGCATGTTGAGTGCGCGGCGGTCGGGCTCGGGACCCGCCAGCACGCGCACCACCACACCACCGGTGCCCAGCAGCAAGGCCAGCACAGGCGCGCCCGACAAGGTCAGGCCCAGCATGCCCGCGGCAATGGCGCCGCCGCTGTACAGGCGTTTGCGCGGCAAGGTGGCCAGGCCCAGGAACAGCAGCGCGGTGAAGCACAGCTGCGCGAGCGCCGGCGTGATTTCGTGCGAGAGTTGCGCCAGGCCCAGACAGGCCAGCAGCGCCAGCAGGCCGCCATCGGCCAGGGTGCGCGCGTAATCGGTGGGCTTAGCCTCGCCGCCAAACGCAAAGGCCACCGGTTGCGCCGCGCGCAGCCGCGCCAGGGCGTAGACGCTTTGCCAGGTGGCCACCAGGGTCAGCAAGAGCATCAGCATGAAAGGCAGTCGGGCCGCCTGCACCGCCCATGCCTGCGGCGCCAGCTGGATCGCCCAGGCGCCCAGCCAGGTCGGCAGCAGCGCCAGGTTGGGTTCGCTTTGGCCCAGCAAGCTGGGGTGCAGCCAGCTGACCGCGCCCTCGGCCATCGGCCGGGCCAGCTGCAGCATGAAGCCATACGCTTCGATGTCGGTTTTTTTCCAGGGCGCGCGGCCGACAAAGCCGGGCAGCAGGTAGGCCAGGCACAGCAAGACCAGCGCCCAGCGTGGCAGGGCGCGAACCGCGTGTTGGGCAACGATGGCGGGGCTGGTGGGGTTCACGGGCGCAAAGATAACAGCAGGGTGAACGGGTGGGGCAAAACAAAAGGGCAGGCCGGTTGCCCGGGCTGCCCTTGCTGACTTGGCTGTCGGATTACTTGGACAGCGCGGTCTTGCCGAAACGGTTGCGGAACTTCTCGACGCGGCCGCCCATGTTGTCCACCGACTTCTGGGTGCCGGTGTAGAAGGGGTGCGACTCGCTGGTCGTGTCCAGCTTGAACAGCGGCAGCTCGCGGCCGTCGTCCATCTTGATCATTTCCTTGGTGTTGACGCAGGAACGGGTCACGAACTTGAAGCCGTTGGACATGTCCTGGAAGCACACTTCACGGTAGTTGGGGTGAATGCCCTCTTTCATGGGTTTTCCTTTTACATCGCCATGCGGCGATCTTTGAACCACGGTAGCCACGCCACGGACCCTTTCCGAACGCACTTTCCGCAAAACTCGCGATTATAGGCGATCAGCCGCCGCGGCGCATCATGTCGAAGAACTCGGAGTTGTTCTTGGTCGCCTTCATGCTCTTGAGCACCATCTCCATCGCCTCGATCTCGTCCATGTTGTACATGAATTGGCGCAGGATGCGGGTTTTTTGCAGGACTTCAGGTTGCAAAAGCAGCTCTTCGCGGCGGGTGCCGCTGCGGTTGAGGTTGATGGCGGGGAACACGCGCTTTTCGTAGAGGCGGCGTTCCAAGTGGATTTCGCTGTTGCCGGTGCCTTTGAATTCTTCAAAGATCACTTCGTCCATGCGGCTGCCGGTGTCGACCAGGGCGGTGGCGATGATGGTCAGGCTGCCGCCTTCTTCCACATTGCGCGCCGCGCCGAAGAAACGCTTGGGGCGCTGCAGCGCGTTGGCGTCCACACCACCGGTCAGCACCTTGCCCGAGCTGGGCACCACGTTGTTGTAGGCGCGTGCCAGGCGGGTGATCGAGTCCAGCAGGATCACCACGTCTTTTTTCAGCTCGACCAGGCGTTTGGCGCGCTCGATCACCATTTCGGCCACGTGCACGTGACGGGCGGCGGGTTCGTCGAAGGTGGAGGAGATGACTTCGCCGCGCACGCTGCGCTGCATTTCGGTCACTTCCTCGGGGCGTTCGTCGACCAGCAGCACCATCAGGTGCACCTCGGGGTAGTTGGCGGTGATGGCATGGGCGATGTGCTGCATCATGACCGTCTTGCCCGATTTCGGTTGGGCGACGATCAGCGCGCGCTGGCCACGGCCAATCGGGGCAATGATGTCGATCACGCGGCTGGTGATGTTTTCTTCGCCCTTGATGTCGCGCTCCAGGCGCATCTGCTCCTTGGGGAACAGTGGCGTCAGGTTCTCGAACATCACCTTGTGCTTGTTGTTCTCGGGCAGGCCGTCGTTGACCTTGTCGAGCTTGGTCAGCGCGAAGTAGCGTTCGCCGTCCTTGGGGATGCGCACCTCGCCCTCGATCATGTCGCCGGTGTGCAGGTTGAAGCGGCGCACCTGGCTGGGGCTGATGTAGATGTCGTCGGTGCTGGCGGTGTAGCTCGAATCGGGGCTGCGCAAGAAGCCGAAACCGTCGGGCAGGATTTCGAGCACGCCGTCGGCAAACACCTGCTCGCCGGCCTTGGCGCGTTTTTTGATGATGGCGAACATCAACTCCTGCTTGCGCATGCGGCCGGTGTTCTCGATTTCGAGGGCTTCGGCTTGCTTGAGGAGTTCGGACACATGCTGTGCCTTGAGTTCGTTCAGATGCATGGGGTGAACCTGTGGAGATGGGGCCGGTGGGGCCTGGTGCACAACAAACGGGGGGAGGGGAGTGGG
>JBDLTR010000104.1:0-11891 GCA_039805705.1 Pseudomonadota bacterium | reverse complement strand
GCGAACGCCTGGCCGTGCGGGCCTTCAAGTCGGGCATGGCCCCGATCATGATCGCGCTGCTGCTGGCCACGGCCTGGCTGCTGACCTCGGCCCACCAGGACCTGGCCCGCGACTGGCCCCTGTACGCGCTGACCGCCGTGACCCTGTTGCTGGTCTGGCGCACCCGGATCCACTTGCTGTGGCTGATCGGAGCCGGAGCCATGCTCGGGGCGCTGGGCTGGGTCTGAACGCACCAAGGGCGTGCGTTTTCATTGGGCTTTCACAAAACGCACCAATAAAAAGCGGTTATTTTTGGAATAGAACGCCGATTTGGTGCGTTTGGGGTGTGAAAATCGACTGTTGAACCCCTTAACGCACACAAATGGAGCATCCATGGCACCTGGCAGCCTCGCACAATTTCTCGCCAAGGTCCAAGACCGCAACCCCGGCCAACCCGAATTCATGCAAGCCGTGACCGAGGTCATGGAAAGCCTGTGGCCCTTCATTGAAAAGAACCCGAAATACGCCGAACACGCGCTGCTGGAACGCCTGGTGGAGCCCGAGCGTGTGGTGATGTTCCGCGTCTCCTGGGTCGACGACAAAGGCCAGGTGCAGGTCAACAAGGGCTACCGCATCCAGCACAGCATGGCGATTGGCCCCTACAAGGGCGGCCTGCGCTTTCACCCCTCGGTCAACCTGTCGGTGCTGAAATTCCTGGCCTTCGAGCAGACCTTCAAGAACGCACTGACCACGCTGCCCATGGGCGGCGGCAAGGGCGGCTCGGATTTCGACCCCAAGGGCAAGAGCAACGGCGAAATCATGCGCTTTTGCCAGGCTTTCGCGTCCGAGCTGTTCCGCCACGTCGGCCCCGACACCGATGTGCCGGCCGGTGACATTGGCGTCGGTGGCCGCGAAGTCGGCTTCATCGCGGGCATGTACAAGAAGCTGGCCAACAGCGCGGCCAGCGTGTTCACCGGCAAGGGCCTGAGCTTTGGCGGCTCGCTGATCCGCCCCGAAGCCACCGGCTACGGCACCGTCTACTTCGCCGACGAAATGCTCAAGACCCGCGGCAAGAGCTTCAAAGGCATGCGCGTCTCGGTCTCCGGTTCGGGCAATGTGGCGCAGTACGCGGTTGAGAAGGCCATGGCGCTCGGCGCCAAGGTCATCACCGTCTCCGATTCGAGCGGCACCGTCATTGATGAAGACGGCTTCACCCCCGAGAAGCTGGCCATCCTCATGAAGGTCAAGAACGACGACTACGGCCGCGTGAGCGATTACGCCAAGCAGACCGGCGCCAAGTTCGTCGCTGGCAAGACCCCGTGGCACGTGAAGGTCGACGTCGCCCTGCCCTGCGCCACGCAAAACGAACTCGACGCGAACGATGCCAAGACCCTGATCGCCAACGGCGTCATCTGCGTGGCCGAAGGCGCCAACATGCCCTCGACCATCGAAGCCGTCAAGGCCTTTGAGGCTGCGGGCGTGCTCTACGCCCCGGGCAAGGCCAGCAACGCCGGCGGCGTGGCCACCTCGGGCCTGGAGATGAGCCAGAACGCGCTGCGCCTGTCGTGGAGCCGCGAAGAGGTGGACGCCCGCCTGCTGGGCATCATGCAAAACATCCACGCCGCCTGCCTGAACTACGGCCAGCGCAGCGACGGCAGCGTCAGCTACATAGCCGGCGCCAACATCGCGGGCTTCGTCAAGGTGGCCGACGCCATGCTCGGCCAGGGCGTGGTCTGAGGCCTTTGCCGCACCGACAAAAAAACCGCCGAGAGGCGGTTTTTTTGTGTCTGGGCTGGGCTTAAGGGCGACCCAAGCCGCGCTGGCGCACCGCCTCGTACAGGCACACACCGCTGGCGACCGAGACGTTCAGGCTGTCGACCGCGCCGTGCATGGGGATGTGCACCAGCTCATCGCAGGTTTTACGCGTCAGTTGCCGCATGCCTGGGCCTTCGGCGCCCAGCACCAGGGCGGTGGGGCCTTGGAGGTCCACCTGGTAAATCGATTTGTCGGACTCGCCGGCGGTGCCGATCACCCAGATGTTGCGTTCCTTGAGTTCATTGAGGGTGCGCGCCAGGTTGGTGACCATGAAGTACGGCACCGTCTCGGCCGCGCCGCTGGCCACCTTGGAGACCGTGGCGTTGAGCCCGGCGGCATGGTCCTTGGGCGCGATCACGGCGTGCGCGCCCGCCCCATCGGCCACGCGCAGACAAGCGCCCAGGTTGTGCGGGTCGGTCACGCCGTCGAGCACCAGCAAGAGCGGCGGGCCGCTGATCTGGTCGAGCAAATCGTCCAGCGAATGGGCTTGCGGCAGCGGCTGGACGATGGCCGCCACGCCCTGGTGGCCATGGCTGCCGGCCAGCTTGGCCAGGCGCAAGCCATCGGCTTCGATCAGGCGCACACCGGCTTCTTTGGCGCGCTCGATGAATTGGCGCATGCGCGCATCGCGGCGGCTGGCTTCGACATACACCTCGACGACGGACTCGGGCGCGACTTTCAGGCGCACGCCCACGGCATGGAAGCCGAACAGCACTTTGGGGGCAGACATGCCCCGATTATCCCTGCGCAGCCTCGCCCGAGCCGGTCTCGCTCAAAACCGCCTCTCTCATTTGGCCCGCCTCGATCTGCAATCGGCGGCCGCAGCGCTGGGCCAGCGCGTGGTCGTGCGTGACCAGCACCAGCGTCGTGCCCTGCTCGCGGTTGAGAGCGAACATCAGGTCCATGATGGCCTGGCCGGTGGCGGGGTCCAGGCTGCCGGTCGGCTCGTCGGCCAGCAGCAATTCGGGCTGCACCACAAACGCGCGCGCCAGCGCCACGCGCTGCTGCTCGCCACCCGACAAGAGCTTGGGCAGGTGCTTGAGCCGGTCGCCCAGGCCCACGCGCTGCAGCATGGCCGTGGCCTGCGCACGCGCATCGGGCGCGCCGGCCAGCTCCAGTGGCAGCATCACGTTTTCAAGGGCGGTGAGGTGGGGCATGAGCTGAAAGCTCTGGAACACAAAGCCCATGTGCCGCGCACGCAAGGCGGCGCGGCCATCTTCGTCCAGCGCGAACAGGTCTTGCCCGCCCAGCAGCACCTGGCCTTGGCTGGGCGTGTCCAAGCCCGCCAACAAGCCCAGCAAGGTGCTCTTGCCCGAACCCGAGGCGCCGACGATGGCCACGGTTTGCCCTGGCCAAAGCGCGAAAGAGATATCGCGCAAAATGGCGAGTTGGCCACCGGCCTGCGGCACTGATTTGCCCAGGCCGCTGACCTTCAAAATCGGATCTGGCATGACGTCACCGTTGTTCAATCGCCGCCACTTTACCGTGTCGCTGCTGCCCTTGGCCGCCGCAGGCCATGCGCTGGGCGCCGCGCCGCGCAAGATCCTGGTGCTCGGCGATTCGCTCAGCGCCGAATACGGCTTGCCGCGCGGCAGTGGCTGGGTGGCTTTGCTGCAGCAACAGCTGGACAAAAGCCACCCCGGCACCGTGGTGGTCAACGCCAGCATCAGTGGCGAGACCACCTCGGGCGGGCGCTCACGCCTGCCGGCCTTGCTGCGCCAGCACCGGCCCACGCACGTGGTCGTTGAACTCGGCGGCAACGACGCCTTGCGCGGTCTGCCGCTGGACATGACGCGCGAGAACCTGGGCTTTTTACTGCGCGCCAGCCGCGAGTCCGGTGCGCGCGTGCTGCTGCTGGGCATGCAGATGCCGCCCAACTACGGGGCCGAAGCCACACGCCGCTTTGCCGAGCTTTACCCGGCGCTGGCCCGGCAGCACCGCGCAGCCTTGGTGCCGTTTTTTCTCAAGGGCGTGGGCGACGACTCCGACCCGACGCGCTGGTTCCAGGCCGACCGCATCCACCCCAACGAAGCCGCGCAAGCGCGGCTGCTGGCCAATGTCTGGCCCGAACTCCACAAATTGCTGGCATGAGTGTCCACCCCATCACCGCCGACGAGGCCATGGCCCGTTACGACCGCTTTGACGCGGTCATCGATGCGCGCTCCGAAGGCGAATACGCCGAAGACCACCTGCCCGGTGCGCTCAACTGGCCCTCGCTGAACAACGAGGAACGCATCCGTGTCGGCACGCTGTACAAGCAGGTCAGCCCCTTCGAAGCGCAAAAGATCGGCGCCGCCCTGGTGGCGGCCAACATCTCCCGCCACATTCAGACCCATGTGCTGGACAAGCCCAAAGCCTGGCAGCCCTTGATTTACTGCTGGCGCGGCGGCAAGCGCAGCAATTCGCTGGCGCTGATCCTGGGCCAGATCGGCTTCAAGGTGCACCTGGTCGAGGGTGGCTACAAGGCCTTTCGCCAGGCGGTGGTGCAGGACACGCCGCGCCGCGTGGCGCCGCTGCAGTTCCAGGTGCTGTGTGGCCCCACCGGTTCGGGCAAAACCCGGCTGCTGCAAGCGCTGGCGGCGCAAGGCGCCCAGGTGCTGGACCTCGAAGCCCTGGCCAGCCACCGCGCCTCGGTGCTGGGGGTCATCCCGGGCCAGCCGCAGCCCACCCAAAAAGCGTTTGAAACCCGGCTCTGGGATGCGCTGCGGCGTTTCGACGCCACACGCCCGGTGTTTGTGGAGGCCGAAAGCAAAAAAGTCGGCAACCTCACCGTCCCCGACAGCCTGATGAGCGCCATGCGGGCCAGCCCCTGCGTGCGCCTGGCGCTCTCGCTGCAACACCGCGTGCAGCTGCTGCTCGAGGACTACACGCACTTTGTGGTGGATGCCGATCACTTTTGCGAGCGGCTCGAGCGCCTGGTCGACCTCAGGGGCCGCGCCACCGTCGAAGGCTGGCAAGCCCAGGTGCGTGCGGGCCAAACGCCGGGCGTGGTGGCCGAGCTCTTGCAACAGCACTACGACCCCGGCTACGAAAGCTCGACCGGGCGCAACTTTGCCCACTATGCCAAGGCGCCGACCCTGGCCCTGCCCAGCCCAGAGGCGGCCGACATGCAGCGCGCGGCGCAACAACTGGTGCAGCTGGCCCAGCCCTGAGGCGCTTGGGCAGCGGGCAGACCCGCCAGGCCATGAAAAAACCGCCCGCAGGCGGTTTTTTTACGCGGCACAAACAGGCTCAGCGGACCACGGCGATCTGGTCGCGTTTGCCGGCCTTGAAGGTGTAGAGCGTCAAGGCGCCGTTCTTGATGTCGCCTTTGGCGTCGAAAGCGATGGTGCCGGTCACGCCCTGGTAGCCGCTGGTTTTGGCCAGCTCGGGCAGGTATTTGGCCGGGTCGGAGGATTTGGCGCGGACCATGGCGTCAACCATGACCTGCACAGCGTCGTACACATAAGGCGCGTAGAGCTTGACGTCCTCGTTGAAGCGCTTTTTGTAACGCACGCCGAAGTCGTCCATGCCTTTCTTGAGGCTGCCGTCCACGCCGCCGGCTTCGGCACACACCACCTGCTCATCGGCCATGGCGTCACCGGCCAGCTTGATCATCTCGGTCGTGCAAATGCCATCGCCGCCCATGAACTTGGCTTTGATGCCCAGCGACTTCATCTGGCGCAGCATCGGTCCGCCCACCGCGTCCATGCCGCCGAAGAAGATCACGTCGGGGTTCTTGGCCTTGAGCGTGGTCAGGATGGCCATGAAATCCGAGGCCTTGTCGTTGGTGAACTCGTGGCCCACCAACTTGCCGCCAGCGGCCAGGGCCGCTTTCTTGAACTCGTCGGCCACACCCTGGCCGTAGGCGGTGCGGTCGTCGATCACGGCGATCGACTTGGCTTTGAGCGTGTTGACCGCGTAGCGCCCCAGGGTGCCGCCCAGGTGCACGTCGTCCGCCACCACGCGGAAGGCGGTCTTGAAGCCGTTGCGGGTGTATTTGGGGTTGGTGGACGAGGGCGAAATTTGGGGGATGCCCGCGTCGCTGTAGATCTTGGAGGCGGGGATGGTGGTGCCCGAATTCAGGTGGCCGATCACACCGCTGACCTTGGAGTCCACCAGCTTTTGCGCGGCGGCCGTGCCCTGCTTGGGGTCGGCGGCATCGTCTTCGGCCACCAGCTCGAACTTGACGGTCTGCGCACCGATCTTCACCCCTTTGGCATTGAGCTCTTCGATCGCCAGGCGGGCGCCGTTTTCATTGTCCTTGCCCAGGTGGGCGATGGCGCCACTGAGCGGGCCCACATGGCCGATTTTCACGACCTGCTGGGCCATGGACAGGCCTGTGGTCACGGTCAAAACGGCCAGGGCAACGAGCTGGAACTTCATGCGCATAAAAACTCCTTGGATCGAATGAGACGGGGGTTCGTTGGCGAAACAGGCGCCACGATAGCCGAAAAGCCCGCCGTCAGCGGTCGGTAGATGCCCCTAAGGCCCTGCACGCAGCAGGTGCAAAACAGGGCGTGGATCAAGCGCTGGCCGCTGGGGCCAGGTCATGGCGCACCAGTGCGTGGCCCTGCGCGGTGTAGGCGCGCCAGCGCTCGCGCGCCTGGGCGCGGTGCAGCTCATCGACCGAGACCACCTCGATCACGCGCTCGAAGGCCTCAAAGCCCTCGGGCACGCCCTCTCCCAGGTTGACCAGCACGGCAGCGGGCCAATCGGACACGGGCTGCTCGGTCAGCAAGATCGACGAGGCCTGGCGCACCGCGGGGCTGTCGCTGGGCCCGCCATGCGGCAAGAAATCGAGCGCAGAAAAGGTCCACAGCATCTGGTCCAGCTGGGCCAGGGTGGTGGGCAAGCCCACCACCTGGGCGCGCAGGCCGTGCTGGTGCACCTTGCGCAGCAGACGGCAAGCGTAGGGCACCAGGGCCGGCGCGTTGAAATGGAACTCGATGCGCGGCATGCCCGGCTCAGGCGCGGCGTTTGGCGGTGCGTCCCTTGCCGGCGTTGGCCACGGCGGTCGCAGGTGTTTGCGCGTCCAGCAGGTAGTTCAGCAGCAACGCCACCGGTCGGCCTGTGGCGCCCTTGTGGGCGCCGCTGCGCCAAGCGGTGCCCGCGATGTCCAGGTGGGCCCAGGGGAACTTGCCCGCAAAACGCTGCAGGAATTTGGCCGCGGTGACCGAGCCGGCCGCGCGCCCGCCCACGTTGGCCACATCGGCAAAGCGGCTCTTGAGGCCCTCGGCATAGTCCTCGTCGAGCGGCATGCGCCAGCAACGGTCCTCGCTGGCTTCACCCGCACGCTCCAGCGCTTGGGCCAGCGCATCGTCGCTGCTGAACAGGCCGCTGCGGTGGGCGCCCAAGGCGATCACACAGGCGCCCGTGAGGGTGGCGATGTCGATCACGGCACGCGGCTTGTAGCGCTCGGCATAGGTCAGCGCATCGCACAGCACCAGGCGCCCTTCGGCGTCGGTGTTGAGGATCTCGATGGTTTGCCCGCTCATGCTGGTGACCACATCGCCGGGCTTGACGGCTTGGCCATCGGGCATGTTCTCAGTGGCCGGGATCAGCCCGACCACGTGCACCGCCGGCTGCAACTCGGTCAGCGCCTGGAACACCCCGAGCACGCTGGCCGCGCCGCTCATGTCGAATTTCATCTCGTCCATCTCGGGCGCCGGCTTCATCGAGATGCCGCCGGTGTCGAAGGTGATGCCCTTGCCGACCAGCACCACAGGCGCACCCGTGGCCTTGGGGCCTTTGTACTCGAGCACGATGAAACGCAGCGGCTCCACCGCGCCGCGCGCCACCGCCAAGAAAGCGCCCATGCCGAGTTTTTGCACCTCGCGCGGGCCCATGACTTTGCAGCCCACGCCCTTGGCTTTGGCCAAGGCCTGCGCCGCTTTGGCCAGGTGGCTGGGGGTGGCGTGGTTGGCCGGGCGGTTGGCCCATTCTTTGGCCAGCTCGATGCCGCGCACGGTGGCTTGGGCACGCGATAGCGCCTGGCGTTGCGCCGCCTGGACCTGGGGCAGGCCGATCTGCACGCTGCGCAGCGCACGCGGCTTGGCCTGGCTCAGGGTGGCGGTGTAGCTGTAGCTGGCATCGGCCAGTTCGGTGGCGATGGCGTGCAGGCTGGCGGCGCTGAGCTCGGCCCCCACCCATTGCACCGCCAGGCGCTGGATGCCGTCGGCCTTGAGGCTGCCCCAGGCCGCGCGCAAGGCCTTGCGGACCTCGCGCGGTTCAGGGCCTGTGGCGACCAGCACCAAATGGCGGGGCTTCACGCCAGGCATGCCGTAAGATTGGAGCACCGCGCCAGCGGTGTCTTTGAAATCTCCCCGCGCCCGTGCCTGGGCCACCCAGTCGGCCAACACGCCGGACTGGCCTGCGCCGTCGGACCACATGACCAGCAGGGCGTCCTGCGGCCCTTGCAAGGCCTGGTTCAAGCTGCGTGAGAGGATTTCAAATTGCATCGCGGGGGCCCTTCCAATCGTCGTTCAATGTTATTCGATTCTTCGCTGCGCAAGGACCTGGCCCGCAATTTCGTGGCCACGGTGGTGGTGATCGTGACCATCGTCATGACCATCGTCCTGATCCGCACCCTGGGTCAGGCCAGCCGCGGCGCGATCAACCCGGCCGAAGTGCTGCTGATCATGGGCTTCAACCTGCTCAGCCAGCTGACCACCATCCTGGCGCTGAGCCTGTTCATCACCGTCATCGCCACCGTCTCGCGCATGTACAGCGACAGCGAGATGGTGATCTGGTTCAACAGCGGCCGCGGTGTGATGGCCTTTGTCCCGGTGCTGCTGCGCTTTGCCTGGCCGGTGGTGCTGGCCATCGCCTTGCTCGCCTTGTTCGCCTGGCCCTGGAGCAACCGGCAGATCCAGGAGTTACAAAACCGCTACGACAAACGCGGCGATGTCGAGCGCGTCACGCCGGGGCAATTCCAGGAGTCGGCCGGTGGCAAGCGGGTGTTCTTCATCGACAAGGATGCGCCCGACAAAAACACCGGCACCAACGTCTTCATTTCCAACAACGAAGGCGCGCTCGAGACCATCACCACCGCGCGCGAGGGCCGCATTGAAAACCGTGGCGATGACCGCTTTTTGTCCCTGGCGCGGGGCGAGCAATGGCTGCTGCAACGGGACACTGGCGAATCGCGCTGGACGCGCTTCGAACGCTACGAGCTGCTGATCGAAGCCGACCGCCTCAGCGCCGACGCCGCCGTGGCCAGCAAACAAATGCCCAGCCTGGCGCTGTGGCGCCAGCCCACGGCGGTCAACCTGGGCGAGCTCTCCTGGCGCCTCGGGCTCGGCCTGTGCAGCCTGAATTTCGTGCTGCTGGCCCTGCCCCTGTCGGCCGTGAACCCCCGCGTGGGCCGCAGCTACCAGTTTGGTGTGGCCTTGCTGGTCTTCGTGGTCTATTACAACCTCGTCAACATCGGCCAGAACTGGATCGGCCATGGCCGCATCGGGCTGCTGCCCTGGCTCGCGGCCCTGCATGGCGGCGTGTTCGCCTTGGCCTGCCTGTGGTTGTGGCTGCGGCATCGGCAATGGTCCTGGCGCGACCTCTGGCCGCGGGCGGCCCTGCAGCGCACGGAGGCGGCATGAAAACGGTCCGTCACCTGATCCACCGCGAAGTCTTTCAGGCGGTCGCCTTTGTGGCCCTGGGTTTTTTGTCGCTGTTCATGTTCTTCGATCTGGTCGACGAGCTGCAGCACCTGAACCGGCTGGCGCCGCAGGGCTACACCATGGGCTTTGCCCTGCTGGTGGTCGTCTCCAAAGCCCCAGGCCATCTTTATGACCTGCTGCCGATCGCGGTGCTGATCGGCACGATTTTCGTGATGGCGCGGCTGGCGCAAAGCTCGGAATTCACCATCCTGCGCACCGGCGGCCTGGGGCCTGGGCGCGCCCTGTGGCTGCTGCTGCAAGCGGGCTGGATCTTCGTGGCCCTCACCTATGCGCTGGGCGACTACGTCTCGCCCTGGGCCGAGCAGCAAGGCATCCTGCTGAAATCGCGTTTTCGCGGTGAGCTGACCGCCGGGCGCACCGGCGCCTGGCTCAAGGAAAAGCAAGGCGATCAGCAGGTGGCGGTCAACATCCGCGCCATGGACGACCAGGCCCGCATGCTCGACATCCGCATCCACCGCTTCGATGCCCAAGGCAGCCTGATCAGCACCCTGCACGCGCGGCGCGGCGAGTTCGGTGACGAGCTCTGGCGGCTGCAAGAGGTGGAAGCGGTGGATGTCCAAGCCCAGCCGCAGCACAGCGCGCTGCACACCCGCACGCTGGCGCAACTGGACTGGCCCACCGGCATCAGCCGCGACATGGTGGGCGCGGCCCTGATCAGCGCCGACCGCATGAAGATCTGGGACCTGATCGTCTACACCCGCCACCTCAGCCAGAACCAGCAAAGCGCCCAGCAGTACGAGATCCAGCTCTGGCGCAAGGTGTTTTACCCGCTGAGCTGTCTGGTGATGCTCACACTCGCCCTGCCCTTTGCCTACCTGCACTTCCGCTCGGGGCAAATCGCCACGCACGTGTTCGGCGGCGTGATGGCCGGCATCAGCTTTTACCTGCTCAACAACGTGTTCAGCCACGTGGGCAATTTGCGCGACTGGGAGCCCTGGATCACCTCGGCCGCCCCCTCGCTGATCTACACCGTGATTTCCCTGGCCGCCTTCGGCTGGATGGTGCTGCGACGATGAGCGCCCTGCCCCCGGCCGTGATCCTGTTCGCCCATGGCTCGCGCGATCCGCTCTGGCGCGCGCCCATCGATGCCGTGGCGGCGCAGATGCAGCACCAGTCTCCCGGCACCCGTGTCTGCTGCGCCTTCCTCGAATTGACCGCGCCTGACCTGCCCAGCACCGTGCGCACGCTGGTGGCCGAAGGCCACCGCCAGCTGCGCATCGTGCCCATGTTCCTGGGCATCGGCCGCCATGCCCGCGAAGACCTGCCCGTGCTGGTGGCGCAGTTGCGGCAAGACCACCCTGAGCTGGCGATCGAGCTGACGCCAGCCGTCGGCGAGATGCCTGCATTGACGCGCTGTCTGGCCGATCTGGCACTGGGCGTCGGCCGCACAACTTAAAACTCAAAGGCATAATTCGACCTGCTGATATGGCAATTCGAATATGAACCTGCACCAATTCCGATTCGTCCGGGAAGCGGCCCGCCGCAACCTCAACCTCACCGAAGCCGCCAAAGCCCTGCACACCTCGCAGCCTGGCGTGTCCAAGGCGATCATCGAGCTGGAGGAAGAACTCGGCATCGAGATCTTCGCGCGCCACGGCAAGCGCCTCAAACGCATCACCGAGCCTGGCCAGCACGTGCTGAGCAGCATCGAAATCATCCTGCGCGAGGTCGGCAACCTGCGCAAGATCGGGGACCAGTACAGCACGCAGGACAGCGGCACGCTCTCGATCGCCACCACACACACCCAGGCGCGCTATGTGCTGCCGGTGCCCGTGGCCCGGCTGCGTGAGAAATACCCCAAGGTCAACATCAGCCTGCACCAGGGCGCACCCGACCAGGTCGCGCAGATGCTGCTGCAGGACGTGGCCGAGATCGGCATCGCCACCGAATCGCTGGCGGCCTACGACGAACTCGTCACCCTGCCCTGCTACGAATGGCAGCACGTGCTGGTCGTGCCCAACGACCACCCGCTGGCACAAAAGGAGCGCATCGGCCTGGACGACCTCGCACACGAGGCGCTGATCACCTACCACCCCTCCTTCACCGGCCGCACCCGGATCGACCAGGCCTTTGCCGCGCGCAAGCTCGAGCCGCGCATCGCGCTCGAAGCCATCGACTCGGACGTGATCAAGACCTATGTGCGCCTGGGCCTGGGCGTGGGCATCGTCGCCGAAATGGCCGTCAAGGACGACCCCCCCGACGGCGATCTCATCGCCCGCCCGGCCGGGCACCTGTTCGGGCGCAATGTCTCGCGCATCGCCTTTCGTCGCGGCGCCTACCTGCGCCAATTCGTCTACACCTTCGCCGAACTGCTCAGCGACCGGCTGAGCCGCGACCTCATCGCCCGAGCGATGACGGGGCACGTCAACGACTACGAACTTTGAAACACCCCCTGAGCCGCTTCGCGTCTTCCCCCTCCAGGGGGACGCCGCCAGCGGC
>JBDLTR010000103.1:0-8987 GCA_039805705.1 Pseudomonadota bacterium | reverse complement strand
GCCATTTGAATATCCGATCCGTTTAGAACTGCAGGCCAGCTTCACGGGCGGCGTCGGCCAGGGCCTTGACGCGGCCGTGGTAGGCAAAGCCAGCACGGTCAAAAGCGACTTTCTCGACACCAGCAGCCTTGGCCTTTTCGGCGATGCGCTTGCCGATGACTTGGGCGGCGGCGGCATTGCCACCTTTGCCCGAACCACCCAGGGCCTGGCGCACTTCGGCTTCCGCGGTGGAGGCACTGGCCAGCACCTTGGTGCCACAGCCAGAGATCACGCTGGCGTAGATGTGCAGATTGGTGCGGTTCACCGACAGACGCGCCACGCCTTGCTGGGCAATGCGGATGCGGGTTTGACGGGCACGACGCAGACGCTGCTCTTTCTTGGTCAACATGGTGCAGCTCCTTATTTCTTCTTGGTCTCTTTGATCGTGATCTTCTCGTCCGCATAACGGATGCCCTTGCCCTTGTAAGGCTCGGGGGGACGAACAGCACGGATCTCAGCGGCGATCTGACCGACGCGCTGACGGTCAGCGCCCTTGATCACGATCTCGGTCGGGCTCGGGGTGGCCACAGTGATGCCCGCGGGCATCACGATGTCCACCGGGTGCGAGTAACCGACAGCCAGGTTCAGCTTGGCGCCAGAGGCTTGGGCCTTGTAACCCACGCCAATCAGGCTCAGCTTCTTCTCGAAGCCCTTGGTGACACCGGTCACCATGTTGTTCACGAGCTGACGCAGGGTGCCGCTCATGGCATTGGCTTCACGCGACTCGTTGGCCGGCACAAAGCTCAGCTTGCCGCCTTCGTTGCTCACCCTGACCAGGGCATTGGCAGCCACGGCCAACTGGCCGCCGGCGCCCTTGACGCTGATCTGGTCTTCTTTGATGGACACGTCCACGCCAGCGGGGACGGTCACAGGCATTTTTCCTACTCGGGACATTTCGTCTCTCCTGCCATTAAGCGACGTAGCACAGCACTTCGCCGCCAACACCGGCAGCGCGCGCTTTGCGATCGGTCATGACACCCTTGGGTGTGGTGACGATGGCCACGCCCAGGCCGTTCATGACCTGAGGAATGGCATCGCGGCCCTTGTACACGCGCAGGCCAGGACGGCTCACGCGCTCGATGCGCTCAATGACCGGACGGCCAGCGTAGTACTTCAGGGCGATTTCGAGTTCGGACTTGCCGCCTTCGGACTTGACTTGGAAGCCGTCGATGTAGCCTTCATCCTTGAGCACCTGGACGATGGCCAGCTTCACCTTGGAAGCGGGCACCGACACGCTGGTCTTGGCGACCATTTGTGCGTTGCGGATGCGGGTCAGCAGATCGGCGATGGGATCACTCATGCTCATGTTGTATCTCTCCTGCCGATTTACCAGCTGGCCTTGGTCACGCCGGGAATGTTGCCTTCGAAGGCAAGTTCACGGATCTTGGCGCGGCCCAGACCGAATTGACGGAACGTGCCACGCGGACGACCGGTGATTTCGCAACGGTTGCGCTGGCGGGTGGGGTTGGCGTTGCGCGGGAGCTTTTGCAAGGCCAGACGGGCCACTGCACGCTCTTCGTCGCTGCGCTTGGCGTCGTTGGCGACGGCCTTCAGTTCGGCGTATTTTTTGGCGAACTTGGCGACCAGTTTTTCACGCTTGAGCTCGCGCTGAATCAAAGCTACTTTAGCCACGGAGCACCTCAGTTCTTGAAGGGGAAACGGAAAGCCGCGAGCAGTGCCTTGCACTCGTCGTCGGTCTTGGCCGTCGTGGTGATGCTGATGTTCAGGCCGCGCAGGGCGTCAACCTTGTCGTACTCGATCTCGGGGAAGATGATCTGTTCTTTCACACCGATGTTGTAGTTGCCACGGCCATCGAAAGCACGGCCGGAGATACCACGGAAGTCACGCACACGCGGCAGGGCCACGGTGACGAAACGGTCGAGGAATTCGTACATCTGCACGCCACGCAGGGTGACCATGCAGCCGATGGCCTGGCCTTCGCGGATCTTGAAACCGGCGATGGCTTTCTTGGCCTTGGTGACGACGGGCTTTTGGCCAGCGATTTTGGTCAGGTCGCCCACAGCATTGTCCATGACCTTCTTGTCGGCCACAGCCTCGCTCACGCCCATGTTCAGGGTGATCTTGGTGATGCGCGGCACTTCCATCGGCGACTTGTAGCCAAACTTGGCGGTCAGCTCGGGAGCGACTTTCTCGCGGTAGAGTTGTTGGAAACGTGCCATGGTCATGCCACCTTGATTTCTTCGCCGCTGGACTTGTAAACGCGCACGCGCTTGCCATCAGCCAGTTGCTTGACGCCCACGCGATCGGCCTTGCCCGTGGCGGCGTTGAAGATCGCCACATTGGACTGGTGAATCGGCATGGCCTTTTCGATGATGCCGCCGTTGGTGCCCTTCATCGGGTTCGGCTTGGCGTGCTTCTTGACGAGGTTCACGCCATCGACCACCACGTGCGAGTCATCGGCACGCAGCGACACTTTGCCGCGCTTGCCTTTGTCTCGGCCAGCGATCACGATGACTTCGTCGCCTTTGCGAATCTTGTTCATGGTGCGTCCTTTTAGAGCACTTCGGGAGCCAGGGACACGATCTTCATGAACTTCTCGGTACGCAGTTCACGCGTGACCGGGCCGAAGATGCGGGTGCCGATGGGCTCGAGTTTGCTGTTCAGCAACACGGCAGCGTTGCCATCGAATTTGATGAGGGAGCCATCGCCACGGCGGATGCCCTTGGCGGTACGCACCACCACCGCGCTGTAGACCTCGCCTTTTTTGACGCGGCCACGCGGAGCGGCTTCTTTGATGCTCACCTTGATGATGTCGCCGACGCTGGCGTAGCGACGCTTGGACCCGCCGAGCACCTTGATGCACAGCACGGACTTCGCGCCGGTGTTGTCGGCAACGTCCAACCGAGATTCTGTCTGGATCATTTCAATATTCCCAACTTGTACCCCTGAGGCTCAAAGCCAGAGGGATCAGTCTTGGACCCGTCATCCGCGCTGCAAACCACTCGCAGCGCTTCAGATTGGGCAGATAACCACGCCTCTTTCAAGGCGAAGCCCTCTATTATCACAAAAACCGGTGAGCAGGTCAACTGTTTCTTGCACAAGCCCGGACTGCCACCCCAGAGAATACTTAATACCTCATCAAAGCAGCCGGTCACGCCTGGCAGGCAGCGACAATCGGTGGCTTCTTGTTTTGCCCGCCATTCCCATGAACACCTCCCCCCAGCACATCGCCTTCATCGGCGGCGGCAATATGGCCAGCGCCATCATTGGCGGCCTGCTGCGCCAGGGCATGCCCGCCTCGCAAATCACCGTCGTGGAGCCTTTCACCGAGGCCGCCGCCCGTTTGCGCCAAGACTTTGGCGTGACGGTGCTGGACGCAGGCAGCCCGGCACTGGCCGCTGCGCAGCTGGTGGTCTGGGCGGTCAAACCCCAGATGTTCAAAGAAGCCGCCGCGCCCGTGGCTGCCCACACCCGCGGCGCGCTGCACCTGTCGGTGGCGGCGGGCATCCGCACCGACAGCATCCGCCAGTGGCTGGGCTCCGAGCGCGTGGTCCGCTCCATGCCCAACACGCCGGCGCTGGTCGGCCAAGGCATGACCGCCCTGTACGCCTGCCCCGGCGTGGGCCAGGACGAGCAGCGTCAGATCGAGCAAGTCATTGCCACCACGGGTCAGTTCCTGTGGGTGGAGCAGGAAAGCCAGCTCGACGCCGTGACCGCGCTGTCGGGCTCGGGGCCGGCTTATGTGTTCTATTTCCTCGAAGCCATGACCGAGGCCGGCCAGCGCATGGGCCTGAGCCCAGCGCAGGCCTACCGCCTCGCCGTGGCCACCTTCTCGGGCGCCGCATCCCTGGCGGCAGCCTCGAGCGAAGCGCCCGAAGTGCTGCGCCAGCGCGTCACCTCCAAGGGCGGCACCACCCACGCGGCCATCACGGCGATGGACGAGGCCGGCATCAAGTCGGCCTTCATCGCCGCGATGCAGGCGGCCGAACTACGTGCCCGCGAGCTGGGCGACGAATTTGGCAAGGCCTGATCAAAGCCCGTAGCCCAGCACCACCCCCGCAAAGACGCTCAAGCCCAACCAATGGTTGAGGCGAAAGGCCTTGAAGCAGCCTTCGCGCGTGCGCCCCCGGATCAGCAAGTAGTGCCAGGCCACCTGGGCCCCCGCCACGGCCCAGGCCCACCAAAACAGCGGTGTGCGACGTGCCTCGTCCAGCAGCGCGGCCCAAGCCACCAGGTAGACGGCGTAAAAGCCCATGATGGCCGGCACGTCACGCGCGCCCAGGGTGATGGCCGAGGTTTTCATGCCGATGCGCAGGTCGTCATCGCGGTCGACCATGGCGTATTCGGTGTCGTAGGCCAACACCCAGAACAGATTGGCCAGCAGGAGGGCCCAGGCCAGCGGCGGCACCTCGCCGCGCACCGCCGCAAACGCCATCGGGATGCCAAAGCTGAACGCCACGCCCAGCACCGCCTGCGGCATCGACACATGGCGCTTGGCGTAGGGGTACACCAAGGTCACCGCCAGCGCCGCGAAAGACCAGGCGATGGTGGCCGCATTGGTCGTGAGCACGAGCGCGAAAGCCACCAAGGCGAGCACGGCCCCCACGGTCAGGGCCTCTTTGGGCGAGATGCGGCCACTGGTCACGGGGCGCTGGGCGGTGCGTTTGACATGGCGGTCAAAGTCGCGGTCGGCCACATCGTTGACACAGCAGCCCGCGCTGCGCATCAAGATGGTGCCCAACGTGAACACCGCCACCAAATGCCAGCCGGGAAAGCCGTCGGCCGCGATCCACAGCGCGGCCAGGCTGGGCCACAGCAACAGCAGCCAGCCCGCAGGCCGGTCCCAACGGATCAGGTCCAGGTAAAGCTTGAGCTTGCTGACCATCGGGGGTTCAAGACAGGCGCGTCACACCAGGCAAGGGGCAGGCGTAAATCGCGTTGCGCAGGGCGGCGATCGCTTCGTAGCGGGTGAAACTGCGGCGCCAGGCCAAGACCACCCGGCGCATCGGCGGCGCGCCGCCATGGTCGTCTTGCACGGGCAAAAAGCGCAAAGGGGAGCCGTCTTGGGCCTTGCCCCGCCGTGCGGGCTTGGGGGCCAGCGTCTCGGGCGGCACCGACAGCCGCGGCACCAGCGTCACGCCCATGCCCGCGGCCACCATGTGCTTGATGGTCTCGAGCGAGGAGCCCTCGAAGGTTTTGCGGATGCCCTCGGCATGGCTGGCAAAACGCGCGAACTCCGGGCAAACCTCGAGCACATGGTCGCGGAAACAGTGGCCCGCACCCAAGAGCAGCATGGTCTCGCTTTTGAGCTCGGCCGCCGTCACCGAGGTTTGCGAAGCCAGGGGGTGGCTGGCGGGCACCGCTGCCATGAAGGGCTCGTCGTACAAGGGCGCCACCGCCAAGCCCGTGTCTTGGAACGGTTCGGCCAGGATCGCGCAATCGATCTCGCCGGCGCGCAGCATCTCTAAAAGCCGCACCGTGAAGTTTTCTTGCAGCATCAAAGGCATTTGCGGCATCGACTGGATGACCTGGCGCACCAGGTCCGGCAGCAAATACGGGCCGATCGTGTAGATCACCCCCAGGCGCAAGGGGCCGGCCAGCGGGTCTTTGCCGCGCTTGGCGATCTCTTTGATCTCGGCGGCCTGCTCCAGCACGCTGAGCGCCTGGCGCACGATCTCCTCGCCCAGCGGCGTCACCGCCACCTCGCTGGCGCTGCGTTCGAAGAGCTTGACGTCAAGTTCGTCTTCGAGCTTTTTGATCGCGAGCGAGAGGCTGGGCTGCGACACATGGCAAGCCTCGGCGGCTTTGCCGAAGTGTTTTTCGCGCGTCACGGCAACGATGTATTTGAGCTCGGTCAGGGTCATGGCTTTTGGATTGTAGTTTTGTCATGCCACGGCTCCACCGGGGTCTCTTTTGTCATTCCCCGGCTCGACCGGGGAATCCATGGATCTTCGGGTCAAGCCAGAAGATGACAAGAGTCGGTCACTGACTAGGTCGGTCACGCCTTGAGGTATTCGGCCTTGCCGCCCAGCCAGCGGCCCACATGCCGCTCGGCCAGCTGCGGGTGGCGGTCGAGCATTTGCGGGGCCAGGCCGCGCGCCCAGTCGAGCAGCGGCGCATCCAGGCTCAGGTCGGCAAAGCGCAGCAGCGGCGCGCCGGACTGGCGCGCGCCGAGGAACTCACCCGGCCCCCGAATTTCCAGGTCGCGCCGCGCGATCTCGAAGCCATCGTTGGTCTCGACCATGGCCCGCAGGCGCTCGCGCGCCGTCTCACCCAGGCGCCCGCTCTCGCCCGTGCCATACAGCAGCACGCAGGCCGAGGCCGCCGCTCCGCGCCCGACGCGCCCGCGCAGCTGGTGCAGCTGGCTCAAGCCAAAGCGCTCGGCGTGTTCGATCACCATCAGCGACGCGTTGGGCACGTCCACCCCCACCTCGATCACCGTGGTGCTGACCAGCACGCCCATCTGGCCACGGGTGAAGAGGTCCATCACCGCCTTCTTCTCGGCCACCGGCATGCGCGAGTGCAACAGACCGACCATCACGCCAGGCAGGGCTTCGCTCAGATCGGCGTGCGTCTGCGTGGCGTTGGTCAAATCGAGCGCCTCGCTCTCTTCGATCAGCGGACACACCCAATACACCTGCCGACCCTGCGCCAGCTGCGCACCGATGCGCGCGACCACGTCGTCACGCCGGCTGTCGGACACCACCCGCGTGACGATGGGCGTGCGCCCGGGCGGCAGCTCGTCGATCACCGAGACATCGAGGTCGGCGTAGTAACTCATGGCCAGCGTGCGCGGGATCGGCGTCGCGCTCATCATCAAGAGGTGCGGCTCCATGCCGGGCGCTTGCATCTTGCTGCGCAGCGCCAGGCGCTGGGCCACGCCAAAGCGGTGCTGCTCGTCGATCACGGCGAGCGCGAGGTTCTTGAACTGCACCTGCTCCTGGATCACCGCGTGCGTGCCGACCACCAGCGCCGCCTCGCCCGAGGCGATCAGCGCCAGCATCTCGGCACGCTCCTTTTTCTTTTGGCTGCCGGTCAGCCAGGCGACCTTGACGCCCAGGGGCTCGAGCCAACCCACGAGCTTGCCGAAATGCTGACCCGCGAGGATCTCGGTGGGCGCCATCAGCGCACACTGCCAGCCCGCGTCGATCGCCACCATCGCCGCCAGCGCCGCCACCACGGTCTTGCCCGCGCCCACATCGCCTTGCAGCAAACGGTGCATGGGCACGGGCCTCGCGAGGTCGGCCGCGATCTCCTGGCCCACGCGCTGCTGCGCGCCGGTCAGGGCAAACGGCAGCGCCTGCAGCAAGCGCGTGTGCAAGCCGCCCGAGCGGGCCTGCAAGGTGGGTGCACGCAACTGGTCACGCTCGCGCTTGGCCGTGAGCTGGGACAGTTGTTGCGCCAGCAGCTCCTCGCACTTGAGGCGGATCCAGGCCGGGTGCGTCTTGTCCTCGAGCGTGACGAGTGCCACATCCGGCGTGGGCTGGTGCAGGAACTGCAAAGCTTGGCGCAGGCTCCAGGCGCCGCGCCGGTCGGGCCAGGGCACGTCCGGCGGCAAGGTTTCGCTGAGGTCGGCGTGGGCCAGGCCATTGAGGACGGCGCGGCGCAGGTAAGCCTGCGACAAGCCAGCCGTCGTCGGGTACACCGGCGTGAGCGCCTGCGGCAGCACGCCGCCCGCGGTCTTGAACGCCGGGTGCATCATGGTCAGCCCCAAAAAACCACCGCGCAGCTCGCCGCGCACGCGCAGGCGCTGGCCGACCGCCATGGTTTTCTGGTGCGAGGGGTAGAAGCTGAAAAAGCGCAGCACGCAGGTGTCGCTGCCGTCGTCGACCGTGACCAACAGCTGGCGACGCGGCTTGAAGCTCACCTCGCAGGCCGTCACCGTGGCCTCGATCTGCACCACCTCGCCCTCGCGCGCATCGCGCAATTTCACGATCTGGGTCTCGTCCTCGTAGCGCAGTGGCAGGTGCAGCGCCAGGTCGATGTCACGCACCAGGCACAGCTTGCGCAAGGCTTTTTGCGGCGCGGACAGAGCAGCGGTGGCCTCAGACGGGCTCGGCATGACGCAAATACTCCTCCCATAAATGCTCGACCACCTGCGCCTGTAGCTTGTCCTTCGGCGCTTTCAAGGGGTCGCGTCCTGGCAACTCGGCCAGCTGCTTTTTGAGCCGAATGAAATCCAGAGGATGGAGTGTTCGCATGAGCGCCATTTGACCACTGGCCGCAATCACCAGATGTTCAAACCTGCGCGCGCTGGCCATCGCCTGCCCTTGCGACACCTGCACTGCCCAAAAGTCGTCTTCGTCCTGTGACATCCGCAACGGATGTGGGTCATTCGGGGTTTGGTAGCGCCGAACAATGTCCACTTCAAAACCACCGTCATTGACGGCCGTGTGCAACTGATCGCGCTTGACTCGGAATGTGGGATCGGCTTTTTTGATGACCTGGATCAGAGATTTCGCCCCCTCTTTGGCCAGAACGGCACTGTATGCGCGCATCCGGTTGACATCAAACAGCAAATCCAGATCCAGCGTCGCGGTGGCTCCAGACTCAACCCGAACGCCAGCGGCCAACTCATAAGCGTAGAGCGCATGGGTGCCCACCACCAAGAAATCCCGACTCAGTCCATGCGCGTCGAGTGCGCCCAAACACCGCACCACGATGGCCGGTGTACGGCCCAAGCGAAGTGCACGGTTGATCCTTTGGTGCTCCTGCAAGCTTTGCTTCAGGGTCGCCAAGCGCTGGGTGGCCTGCTGCTTGCGCTCATGAAAACGCTCGTACACCAATTTCTTGTCTGAATCCTCTGGGCCCAACGATGTCTCACCCCCACGGGGGCTGACCCTGATCAAGTAGCGTTTTCCAGAAATCGTGCGCCAGCGCATTGAGCCGCGCACCTGCTCAGCCTCCTGTCTGGCCAGCTCGAAATTCCGCCAAACGGCAGTGCAGTCACTGAGCTGCCGCAGCTGGTTTTCTTGAAGTTCAAGAAA
>JBDLTR010000102.1:0-8488 GCA_039805705.1 Pseudomonadota bacterium | reverse complement strand
ACCTGCACAAAGGGCACGCCGCGCATGTAGCTGGCCGCGGCAAAGCCGGTCATGTCGCCCACCACACCGCCGCCCAGGGCAAAGAGCACGGTTTTGCGGTCACAGCCCCGGGCCAGCAGGGCGTCGAAAATCAGGTTCAGGGTCTGCCAGTCCTTGTGCGCCTCGCCATCGGGCAACACCACGGTGTGGACCTGGGCATAGTGCGGCGCGAGCGCAGCGCGCAGCTGCGCCTCGTACAGCGGCGCCACCGTGTCGTTGGTGACGATCATGGCGGCCCTCGCCTTGGGCAAGCCGGCGAACGTGTCGGGCTGGGCCAGCAGGCCGGCGCCGATGTGGATGTCGTAGCTGCGATCGCCCAGCGAAATGGCGACTGTCTGGGTGGCGGAAGTCATGCCCCCGAGTTTAGGGCCTGTGGCGGCTCAGACACGCGCCTTCAAACCGGCCAGCACCGGCGCCGACACCAGGCCCGAGACATCGCCACCGAGTTTGGCGATCTCGCGCACCAGGGTGCTGCTGATGTGCTGCACGCTGGCGCTGGTGTGCAAGAACACGGTGTCGACTTGCGGCGCCAGGTGGCGGTTCATGCCGGCCATCTGGGTTTCGTAGTCGTAATCGGTGACCGAGCGCAGGCCGCGCACGATCACGCTGGCCCCTTGTGCCTTCACAAAATCGACGATCAGCCCATCGAAGGGCAAGGCCCGGACGTTCGGGCAATCGGCCAGCGCGGCTTGGGCCATGTTCAAGCGCTCGTCCAGGCTGAACAGGGTGTTCTTGTGCACGGCGC
Source organism: Pseudomonadota bacterium (assembly GCA_039805705.1). Lineage (GTDB taxonomy): Bacteria > Pseudomonadota > Gammaproteobacteria > Burkholderiales > Burkholderiaceae_C > Limnohabitans_A. The sequence continues at coordinate 7,704 of JBDLTR010000102.1, read as the reverse complement.
GCGCCACCGCGATCACCACGCCGTCGAACATGGCGGCTGCGCGGCGCACGATGTCTTCGTGACCCAAGGTCAGGGGATCGAAGGTGCCCGAATAAACGGCGATGACGGAACGGCTCATGCGCAAGACCTCGCAGGTGTGTGGCGACGATTATGCAGTGCGCTGCAAGAGGTGGGCATGCGCCGCCCCGGCCTGCAGATGGCGGTGCACCCGCAGCCCCATGGGGGCCAAGCGCTCATCGGTCCAGGCCTGCGGCGCTTCGAGATAGACCCAGCCTTGCAGCGGCACCAGGCGCACCGCGGCGCGCAGGGCCGGCTCGAACCAGGGGCCATCGAAAGGCGGGTCCAGAAACACCAGGTCGAAGGCGCCAGCCGGCAAGCCCTGCATGGCGCGCACGGCATCGGTGCGCTGCACCTGCAGCATCTGGGCGTTCAACCGCCCTGCCTGCGCTTGCAAGCGCTGCGCCAACTCGGGCTCTTGCTCCAGCGCGATCACTTGCGCGGCGCCGCGCGAAGCGGCCTCCAAGCCGAGCGCGCCGGTGCCGGCAAAAGCGTCCACACAGCGCCAGCCTGTCAGGTCTTGGCCGAGCCAGTTGAACAGGGTCTCGCGCACACGGTCGGGTGTGGGCCGCAAACCGGGTTTATCGAGCACCTGGATCGGGGTACGCCGCCACTGGCCGCCGATGATGCGGATCTCGTGCGACGCCTGGCCGCGCGCTGCGGCAGCGCGGGGGCGTGCGGGCGGTGAAGACTTGGGGCGCATGGGGGACGAGTGTACGTGGCCACCTGCACCGCCCCCAAAAAAACGCCAGTCGACCGCATGGGGACTGGCGCGGGCCTTGACGCGGCGCTGCACCCGGTGCGGCGCCGCTGGGGGCTCATTTGGCTTCAACCGCCTTGGGGGCTTCGGCCTTCTGCGCGTTTTGGGCCTTCTTGGCGGCCTTGCGCTGGGCCTTTTTCTCTGACATGGCCTGGCCTTCAGACTTCTCTTGCGCTTTGGCGGGTGTGGCGGCCACAGCGGGGGTCGCGGGTGTGGCCGGGGTGGCCGACGGCTTGGCATCGGCCTTGGTGCTCGCGGCCGACACAGGGGCCGCCACCGAGGGAGCCACGGCTTGCTTGACCGCAGCGGCGGGGATCGCGGGGGTCGCAGGCGTTGCGGGGGCCTGGGCGAATGCGCCTGCCGCAAAACCCGCAGCGATCAGGGTGGCGAGCAATTTGTTCATGAGAAAGTCCTTCATGTCGGTTGATCAGCCCAGCACCGCGCTGGACTTGCACCTACAACGCCGGGCCTGCGGGAGGTGATGACGGCGCCACCCGGGCAGGTGTAAGGCCTTGTGACATGACTTGCATCAAGAAACCCGCGATTCGCGCTTGGCGTGTTCACTGCGGCTGCCTACAGTCAAGGCACTGTTTTGCACCCAGAGACCGCCATGAGCCACACCGAAACCGACGCCCCCATCACCCACTTCTCGCATTGCCACGTGGGCATCCTGTCGCAACTCTCGCGCCTGAATGAGTTGCCCGCGCTGCTGGGCCCTGCGGCCTTGGCGCGCAAGACCGCCGAGCAATCGATCGCTTTTTTTGGCAAAGGCATGTACGTGCACCACAAGGAAGAAGAGCAAGAGCTCTTCCCTGCGGTGCGCGCCAGCGCCCAGGCCGGGCCAGAGCGCCTGCGCGTGGAAGGTCTGATCGATCAGCTGAGCGCCGGTCACCGCGAGCTGGAGTCGCTGTGGGAAAGCATCGCACCGGGTCTGCACAAAGTGGCCAAAGGCCAAGACGTCCAGCTCGACGTGACGGCGCTCACGCGACTGGTGCAGCAATACCGCGCCCACGCCCAGCTCGAGGAAAGCGAGTTCCTGCCGCTGTCCGAAACCATCCTCGGGCGCAACAGCAACCACATGGCGGCCCTGGGCTTGTCGCTGCACATGCGGCACGTGCCGCATTTCACGGCGCACATCTGAGCCCCGCGCCGGCCCGGGCTCAGGGCTGGCCGCCCACCACCACGGTGACCATGCGCTCGGGTTGCAAGACCCGCGCGAACGCTTGACGCACATCGTCCACCGTCACACGCGCCACCTGCTCGCTCCAGCGGTCGAGGTAATCCCAGGGCAGCTGGTTCCAGGCAATATTGGCCACGTTCTCGAGCAGCTTGCGGTTGCTGTCGATGCGCAGCGCAAATCCCCCCACCAAATTGGCCTTGGCGGCGGCCAATTCGGCCTCGGTGGGGCCCTGCGCCACAAAATCGTGCACCACCTGGCGAACCACCTGGACCGCCTGCGCAGCCTGGTCCGGTCGGGTTTGCAGGCCCACCGTGAACGCGCCCGCGTGCAAGGCCGGCGCGAAGGCGCTGTAAACGCTGTAGCTCAGGCCGCGCTGCTCGCGCACCTGCGCGCTCAGCCGCGAGGTGAAGCCCCCGCCTCCCAGGATGTGGTTGCCCACCAGCAAGGCGAAAAAGTCCGGGTCACTGCGCTTGTAGCCGGGCTGCCCGATCAGCACATGGGCCTGGGCCGAATCGAAAGGCACGCGCAGGTCTTGCGCCGCGGCCAGCGGCGGCACCTCGGCCACGGGCGGTAATGGCCCACAGGCGCCTTGCGGCCACAGCGCGAGCAAGCGCGTGACGAGGGCATCGGCCTGTGCACGCGTGACATCGCCCACCACGCTCACCACCGCGCGACACGGCCGCAACGCTTGCGCATGCCATCGGCGCAAATCGGCCACGCCGATGCGGGCCAGGGACTCGGGCGTGCTGCGCCAGCCGTAAGGATGACCGCCGTACACGGCATCGGCGAAGCGGTGTTGCGCGAGCGTGCCCGGCCGGGTGAGGGACTCGCGCAGCGCGGCCACCGCCTTGTCGCGGTCACGCCGCCACACCGCCTCGGGGTAGGCCGGGTGGGCCATCTGGCGCGCTGCCAACTGCACCGCCTTGTCCAGCAGCTCGGCATCGCTCAGGCTGCGCAAGGCGAAGCTGAGCCGGTCGCTGCTGGCCATGGCGCCGAAGCTGGCCCCCAGATCGGCCCAGGCCTCGCCCAGCTGGTTCTCGTCGAGCGCGCGGGCATAGGGCCCCGCGCCGGCATGGGCGCGCAAGCCGCTGGCCAATTGCCCGGCGCCCGCAGCGGCCAAACCCGCTTGGCCGACCGGATCGCGGCGGCTGCCGGCATCCAGGTCGATCTGCACATCGACCATGGGAATGGTGTGGCTTTGCACCAGGGCCACACGCGCACCGCTGGCGTGTTGCCAGTGCTCAATGGGCAAGACCGCATGCACCGCCGTGGACCAGGCCCAAAGTCCCAGCGCCACCACAACAGCACGCCAAAGGGATGGGTTTGCTTTCATCCTTGCTCCCGCTTCAATGGCGCGCGCCGGGCACGGCCGCTCGGGCCGGCCGGGCGGCCGACAGCGGCTGCGGCCGCAAGATGGCCACGGTGAGTTCGTCGTCGCCGAAATACCGGCGGGCCACCGCCTGCACCTGGGCCGCCGTCACCTGGCGCAAACGCGCGATCACCTGGGGCCCGCTGTCGGGCGGCCAGCCGAGCGACCAAGCCACACCCAGCTCGCGCGCCTGGTTGAACACCGAGTCGAGCTTGTAGACCTCGCTGGCCACCCATTGGGTTTTCACGCGCTGCAGCTCGGCCTCGCTGACGCCGTGTTCGGCGATTTTTTGGACTTGTGCACGCAGGGCCACCTCGAGCGCCTCGGGCGTTTGGCCCTTGGCCGGCACCCCGTCGAGCACGAAAAACTGCGGACCCCGCCCCATCAGGCCATTGGACGCGCCCACGCTGTCGGCCAGGCGCTGCTTGCCCTGGGCCAGGTGGCGCTCCAGGCGCGCGCCGCTGTAGCCGTCGAGCACCGCCGCCAGCACGGTCAGCGCCAGCGCGTCGTCGGCTTCGGGTCCGGCGGCCAGCGACGCCAGGCGCGGCACCTTGAAGGCCAGGGCCACGTAGCTTTGCTCGGCCGGGGCCTTGAGCTCGACACGGCGCAGGCCTTTTTGGGGCGGCTCTGGGCGTGGCTTGCGCTCGGGCACGGCGCGGTTGGACCAGCGTCCATAGTGCTTTTCAGCCAGCTGCCGGACCTGCTCGGGGTCGACGTCACCAGCCACCACCACCAGGGCATTGGCTGGGCTGTACCAGCGTTGGTAAAACTCGCGCACATCTTGGGGGGTCAGGCTCTCGAGGTCGCCCATCCAGCCGACGATGGGGCGGCGGTACGGCGAGGCACTGAACGCCGTGGCGGTGAGCACCTCGTGCAGCAGCGCGCGCGGGCTGTCCTCGGTGCGCAGGCGGCGCTCTTCCTTGACGACTTCGATTTCTTTGGTGAACTCGGCATCTGGCCATTGGTTGCCCGCCAGGCGCTCGGCCTCGAGCTGCATCACCGCCTCCAGGCCTTGGGCGGGAATCTGCTGAAAGTAAGCGGTGTAATCCTTGGAGGTGAAGGCGTTCTCGCGCCCACCGAGGGCCGAGACGCGGCGCGAAAACTCGCCCGGCCCCAGCTGGGCCGTGCCCTTGAACATCATGTGCTCGAGCACATGGGCCACACCGCTGGTGCCGTCGACCTCGTCCATCGCGCCCACACGCAGCCAGACCATGTGCACCGCCGTGGGCGCACGGCGGTCGGGGCGCACCCACAGCTGCAGGCCATTGGAGAGGGTGTAGCTGTGGGTCAGGCGCGGTGCGCCGACGGGGGCGGAAGGTGCGGGCGTCTGGGCGGCCGCGCCTGCCGCCACCCAGGCGGCCAAAGCGGCCACAAGGGCCAGACTGGCGAACAAACGGGGTTTCATAAAATGGATGATCCACGAAATCCATTCCATGTTCAGTTTCTTCCGCAAAAAATCCCCTGCGCCGGCCCCTGTTTCCGAAGCCACCGCAGACCCGGTCACGGCCGTGCCTGCCGCCGCTGAGCCCGCGCCCGCGCCAGAACCGACGCGCCAGGGCTGGCTGGAACGCCTGAAAGCTGGTCTGCGCAAAACCGGCTCGGGCATCGCCACGGTGTTCACCGGCACGCAGATCGACGACCAGCTCTACGAGGAGCTGGAGACGGCGCTGCTGATGGCCGACACCGGCGTCAAGGCCACCGAACAACTGCTCGCCGACCTCAAGCGCCGCGTCAAAGAGGCCAAGGCCACCGAACCGGCCCAGGTCAAAGGCCTGCTCGCCGACGCCATCGCCGACCTGCTGGCCCCCTTGCAAAAGCCGCTCGAGATCGGGGCCCAACAACCCACCGTGATCATGGTGGCGGGCGTCAACGGCGCGGGCAAAACCACCTCGATCGGCAAACTCACCAAGCACCTGGCCGACAGCGGCGAGCGTGTGCTGCTGGCCGCCGCCGACACCTTCCGTGCCGCCGCCAAGGAGCAGCTCGCGGTCTGGGCCGACCGCAACACGGTCGAGATCGTCAGCCAGCAAGGCGGTGACCCGGCCGCTGTGAGCTTTGACGCGGTGAGCGCCGGCCGCGCGCGCGGCAAGGACGTGGTGCTGGTCGACACCGCCGGCCGCCTGCCGACCCAGCTGCACCTGATGGAAGAGCTGAAAAAGATCAAACGCGTGGTGCAAAAAGCCGATGCCACGGCCCCGCACGAGGTGCTGCTGGTGATCGACGGCAACACCGGGCAAAACGCGCTCGCGCAGGTCAAGGCCTTTGACGAAGCCTTGCAGCTCACGGGCCTGATCGTCACCAAACTCGACGGCACCGCCAAAGGCGGCGTGCTCTGCGCGATCGCGCGCGAAAAGCCGGTCCCGGTCTACTTCATCGGCGTCGGCGAAAAGCTCGAAGACCTGGAAACCTTTGACGCCCGCGAATTCGCGCAGGCGCTGCTCAGTTGACCTGCACCTTATTTTTCTGTCGTTCTCGGGCTTGACCCGAGGACCCATGCCCACTGCGGGCCTCACCATCCACCCTCCGACCTCGATCAGCCATGACCACCACCGAACCCCGCCTGACCTCCCTCTCCCACGGCGGCGGCTGCGGCTGCAAGATCGCGCCCGGCGTGCTGTCCGACATCCTCAAAAGCACCCACGCGCTGCCGGTGCCGCCCGAACTGCTGGTCGGCATCGAGACCGCCGATGACGCCGCGGTCTACCAACTCAACGACGAGCAGGCGCTGATCGCCACCACCGACTTTTTCATGCCCATCGTCGACGACCCGTTTGACTTTGGCCGCATCGCCGCCACCAACGCCATCAGCGATGTGTACGCCATGGGCGGCACGCCGATCATGGCGCTGGCCCTGGTCGGCATGCCGGTCAATGTGCTGTCGACGCGGACGATTGGCCGCATCCTCGAAGGCGGTGCCAGCGTCTGCAAGGCCGCCGGCATCCCGATCGCGGGCGGGCACACCATCGATTCGGTCGAACCCATTTACGGTCTGGTGGCCCTGGGCCTGGTGCACCCGAAGCGCGTCAAGCGCAATGCCGATGCGCGCCCTGGCGATGTGCTGGTGCTGGGCAAACCGCTGGGGGTGGGCGTGCTGTCGGCCGCCCTCAAGAAGAATGCCCTGGCGCCCGAAGGCTATGCCCAGATGATCGCCACCACCACGCGGCTGAACACGCCCGGCCCGGCCCTGGCGGCCCTGCCTGGGGTGCACGCCCTCACCGATGTGACCGGCTTCGGCCTGGCGGGTCACGCGCTGGAGATGGCGCGCGGCTGCGGCGCCACGGTCGAAATCGATTGGCCCAAGGTGCCGCTGCTGGCCGGGGTGCGCGACCTGGCCGCTCAGGGCATGGTCACCGGGGCCTCGGGGCGCAACTGGGCGGGCTATGGCCAGGATGTGCAACTGCCCGCGGGCTTCATGCCGCAGGACCAGGCCCTGCTGACCGACCCGCAAACCAGCGGCGGCCTGCTCGTGGCCTGCGCGCCCGACAGTGTCCAGCAGGTGCTGGCCGCCTTCCAGGCCCAAGGCTTTGACCGTGCGGCGGTGGTCGGCCGCATCAGCGCAGGCCCCGCTCGCCTGGCGGTGTCCGCCTGAGCCCAGTGCTGGGGAAACATCGGCTGTAACTCCTTGTCACAGCACCGGTTTTTGGGTTTAGCACTCTCCCCCAAGGAGTGCTAATATTCGCCCATTGAAAGGAGTTCTGGAATGACCATTCAGTCTGGTTCCCCGTCCACCGCGATGACCCTGAGCAACCCCTGGGCGCTGGTGCCCTCGCTGGGCCATCTCGACGCCTACATCTCGGCCGTCAACCGCATGCCCATGCTCACCCTCGAGGAAGAGCAGGAGGCGGCACGCCGCCTCAAAGACCACAACGACCTGGAAGCCGCCCGCAAGCTGGTGCTCTCGCACCTGCGCCTGGTGGTGTCTGTCTCGCGCCAGTACCTGGGCTATGGCCTGCCCCACGGCGACCTGATCCAGGAAGGCAATGTCGGCCTGATGAAGGCCGTCAAGCGCTTCGATCCTGAACAAGGCGTGCGCCTGGTCAGCTACGCGCTGCACTGGATCAAGGCCGAGATCCACGAGTACATCCTCAAGAACTGGCGCATGGTCAAGGTCGCCACGACCAAGGCTCAACGCAAGCTGTTCTTCAACCTGCGCTCCATGAAGCAGGGCTTCAAGGCAGACGCCGAAAACGGCACCCACCGCGACACGCTCTCCAGCGCCGAGGTGGACAAGGTGGCCAGCCAGCTGGGCGTCAAGCGCGAAGACGTGCTGGAGATGGAAACCCGCATGTCGGGCGGTGATGTCTTGCTCGACCCGGCGCCCAGCGGCGACGGCGAGCA
>JBDLTR010000101.1:0-10073 GCA_039805705.1 Pseudomonadota bacterium | reverse complement strand
CCCATGTGCTGCTGCACTTCTTGGCTGATCTGGCAGGCCTGGGCTTCGGTCACTGGGCCTTCGGCCAGGCTGGCCATGCGCGCGAGCAGGGCCACATACGCCGGCAGTTCCTGGCGCCGGTGCCAGGCCTGCAACTGGCCCAGCGCTTCGCGTGCGCGTGGGGTTTGCGCGTCGGTGAAATCGACGTGGCTGTCCAGCCACCAGTACAGCAGCGTGGGCGATTGCTCGTAGCCCACCTTGAGCGCGCTGCAGCCCGAGAGCGCCAGCGCACCCAGCAGCACCAGGGCCGAGAGGCGATGGCGGATAATTCCTGAAAGCAAAAGGGACACGGTATGGCGACAGCGCTCGATGTGGTGATCATGGCGGCCGGCAAGGGCACGCGGATGAAAAGCAGTCTACCCAAGGTGCTTCATACCCTGGCGGGCAAGGCTTTGGTGCGGCACGTGGTCGACACGGCGCGCCAACTCCAGGCGCGCCGCACCATTGTGATCACCGGCCATGGTGCCGATCAGGTCGAGAGCGCACTCACGCAGGCCTGCGGCGATGCCGGCCTCCAATTCGCGCGCCAGATGCCGCAGCTGGGCACCGGCCATGCGGTGCAGCAAGCCGTGCCGCACCTGCCCGACGATGGCATCGTGGTGGTGCTCTCGGGCGATGTGCCCTTGACCCGCCCCGAGACCCTGAGCGAGCTGGTGCAGGCCTGCGACGGCCATCGCCTGGCCTTGCTCACCATCGAATTTGCCGACCCCACGGGCTATGGCCGCATCGTGCGCAGCCCCAGCGGCCAGGTGCATGCGATCGTGGAGCACAAGGACGCCGACGAGGCCCAGCGCGCCATCCGCGAGGTCTACAGCGGCATCATGGCCGTGCCGGCCAAGCGCCTCAAAGCCTGGCTCGCGCGCCTGGACAACCAGAACGCCCAGCAGGAGTACTACCTGACCGACGTCGTCAAGTTCGCCGAGGCCGAAGGTGTGCAGGTGGTGGCGCACAAGATCCACGACGCGGCCGAGGTGGCCGGCGTCAACAGCCCGCTGCAATTGGCCGAGCTCGAGCGCGCCTACCAGCAGCGCCAGGCGCGACACCTGATGGACGCGGGGGTGCGCATCATCGACCCGGCGCGCTTCGATGTGCGCGGAGAACTCGTGTGCGCGCAGGATGTGCAGATCGACATCAACTGCATTTTCGAAGGCCGCGTTGAACTGGGCCAAGGCGTGCGGGTCGGCGCCCACTGCGTGCTGGCCAACTGCACCATCGCCGCAGGCGCGGTGATCCACCCCTTCACCCACATCGATGGCGAAAAGCTGGGCGTGAGCGTGGGCGAGGGGGCGCTGATCGGACCGTTCGCGCGCCTGCGCCCGGGCGCACAGCTGGGGGCCGAGGTGCACATCGGCAACTTCGTCGAGGTCAAGAATTCGACGATGGCCAAAGGCGCCAAGGCCAACCACCTGGCTTATCTGGGGGATGCCACTGTGGGCGAGCGCGTGAACTACGGCGCCGGCAGCATCACCGCCAACTACGACGGCGCCCACAAGCACCGCACCGTGATCGAGGCCGATGTGCACATCGGCAGCAACTGCGTGCTGGTCGCGCCCGTCACCATCGGCGCGGGCGGCACCGTGGGTGGCGGCTCGACCATCACCAAGAGCACCGAGCCGGGGGCGCTGAGCGTGGCGCGGGGCAAGCAAATCAGCATCGCCAACTGGCAACGCCCGCAGAAGAAAAAATAACCCTTCAGCGCGTGGGCAGTGCCACCTGTGTGCCGAACTTGGCGCGCTTGGTGGCAAAAAACGCTTTGACGTTGCGCACGTTGGCGTCCTGCGTGAGCAGGCGCTGCGTGAAGGCCAGGTACTCGGGCATGCCCTGCGCTTGCACCACCAACACAAAATCGGGGCCGGGTGAGACGCGCCAGCACTGCTGCACCGCGTCTTCGGCCACCGCACGGGCTTCGAAGGCGTCCAGCGGCTCGGCCCCTTGTTGGTCCAGGGTCACTTCCACCAGGGCGTGCAAACCATGGCCCAGCTTGTCGCGGCTCAACACCGCCACCTGCCGCTCGATCCAGCCGCCCTCTGCCAAGCGCTTGACGCGCCGCAGGCAGGTGGGCGGCGAGACGTGCACGCGCTCGGCCAGCGCCACATTGCTCAGGCTGGCGTCGTGTTGCAGCGCATCGAGCAGTTGCAGGTCGATGGCATCAAGCTCTGAAAATTCCATATTTCATATTTTATTGAAATATTCAGTCGGCGTGTGTGATTGAATTAACTAAATTCCGGTAAATCAAGAATAATGAAATGAAATTTTGCCATGGAGTCTCTACGATCTGGGCATTGTTCCGTCTGGAGGTCTTTTCCATGTGTGGCATCGTCGGCGCCGTTTCCCATCGCAACATCGTTCCTGTGCTGGTGCAGGGTCTGCAACGCCTGGAATACCGCGGGTATGACTCCTGCGGTGTGGCGGTGCACGCGGCCAGCTTGGGCGGCGGCGGTGGTCTGCAGCGCGCGCGCAGCACCGCGCGCGTGGCCGAGTTGATGGACCAGGTGCAGGCCGACAAGGTGGAGGGCGGCACCGGCATCGCCCACACCCGCTGGGCCACCCATGGCGCGCCAGCGGTGCACAACGCCCACCCGCACTTCAGCCACGGCACCGGTGCGGTGGCTGACAAAGCCGGCAAGGTCGCCCTGGTGCACAACGGCATCATCGAAAACCACGACGAGCTGCGCGCCGCGCTGCAGGCCAAGGGCTATGTGTTTGTGAGCCAGACCGACACCGAGGTCATCGCGCACCTGGTGGACAGCGTGTACGACGGCGACCTGTTCGAGGCGGTGAAAACGGCGGTGCAGCAGCTGCACGGCGCGTACGCGATCGCGGTGTTCCACAAGGACGAGCCGCAGCGCGTGATCGGCGCGCGCGCGGGCTCACCGCTGATTTTGGGTGTGGGCCAGGGCGAAACCTTTTTGGCCAGCGACGCCATGGCCCTGGCCGGCGTGACCGACCAGATCGTCTACCTGGAAGAAGGCGATGTGGTCGACATCCAGCTCGGCAAGTACTGGATCGTGGGCCGCGACCACAAACCCGCCGAGCGCGCGGTGAAAACCGTGCACGCCCACAGCGGCGCGGCCGAACTCGGGCCGTACCGCCACTACATGCAAAAAGAAATCTTCGAGCAGCCGCGCGCCATCGCCGACACGCTCGAAGGCGTCGAAGGCATCACGCCCGAGCTGTTTGGCGACGGTGCTTACAGCACCTTCAAGGCGATTGACAAGGTGCTGATCCTGGCCTGTGGCACCAGCTACTACAGCGGCTGCGTGGCCAAGTACTGGATCGAGGCCATTGCCAAACTGCCTTGCCAAGTCGAGATCGCCAGCGAATACCGTTACCGCGAGTCGGTGCCCGACCCGAAAACGCTGGTGGTCACCATCACGCAAAGCGGCGAGACCGCCGACACCCTGGCCGCGCTGCGCCACGCGCAAAGCCTGGGCATGGCGCACACGCTCACCATCTGCAATGTGGCCACCAGCGCCATGGTGCGCGAGTGCAAACACGCCTATGTGACACGCGCCGGTGCCGAGATTGGCGTGGCCTCCACCAAGGCCTTCACCACCCAGCTGGCGGGCCTGTTTTTGCTGACGCTGGCGCTGGCGCAGGTGCGTGGTCACCTGAGCGATGCGCAAGAGGCCCTGCATCTCAAAGACATGCGCCACCTGCCCGCCGCGTTGCAGGCGGTGCTGGCGCTGGAGCCGCAAATCATCGCCTGGGCCCAAGAATTTGCCAGCAAGGAGAACGCGCTGTTCCTGGGCCGGGGCACGCACTACCCGATCGCGCTCGAAGGTGCCTTGAAGCTCAAAGAGATCACCTACATCCACGCCGAGGCCTATGCGGCCGGCGAACTCAAGCACGGCCCGCTGGCTTTGGTGACCAGTGCCATGCCGGTGGTCACCGTGGCGCCCAACGACCAGCTCTTGGAAAAGCTCAAGAGCAATATGCAGGAAGTGCGCGCGCGCGGCGGCGTGCTCTATGTGCTGGCCGACGGCGACACCAAGATCGAGAGCAGCGAAGGCGTGAATGTCATCCGCATGCCCGAGCACTATGGCGTGCTCTCGCCCATCCTGCACGTGGTGCCGCTGCAGCTGCTGTCGTACCACACCGCGTGTGCGCGCGGGACGGATGTGGACAAGCCGCGCAACCTGGCCAAGTCCGTCACTGTGGAGTGACGTCTTTCAACTTTGCGGGTTTTTCACCCAGTCGGTGATGAGCTTGACCGTTTCTTTTTCATGGTTGATGAAGCCGTGCCAGTGCTTGGCTTCACAAGGATCGCCCTCGGGGTCTGAGCCGCCTTCGACCATGATGAACTTTTTCACAGGCGCTGATTTCAGATCGGCGGTGATGCGGCTGGCCTCGTAAGGCACGCAAATTTTGCAGGCGTCGTTTTTGTGGTGCAGGACCAGCACGGGAATTTTGAGGCTGGCGATGTTTTGGGTGGCGATGGCGCCTTGCTTTTTCGAGGTCACACTCGATGTCAGCACCAGGCCCTGCACGTTGGCCTCGCCAAGGGCAATGGCGGCAGCGGTGCCCGAGACGGTGCCTCGGCTGGTGCCCACCAGCCAGACGGGTTTGCCAAACTGTTGCTGGGCGTACGCGATGACCTTGGACAGTTCCTCGACATGTTCTTTGCTGACGCGGTAGCTGTAGTCCAGCGCGTTCAGGTCAGAGGCCCGGTAGACCACGATCACATTGAAGTCGGCTGCATGAAAGTCAGCGCGTGTCCGGGACAAGAAATTGCCATTGCTCGGTTTGCCCTCGCTGATCTTGCCGGTGCCAGCATCGCCCCCGGGCAAGAGGATGAGTGTGGCGGTGGCCTTGGGATGGGGCATGGCATACACGGGCAAGCGGGCTTGGCCACGCCCGATGTCCAGTTGCACCATGCCCTCCTGAGCGCTGGCCCAGGTGGCGGCAAAAGCCAGCAGCAGAACGCTGAGTGGTTTCAGGCATGCGGTTTTCATGAGGACTCCCGACGAGGACGTGTCTCCAGAGATGAGACGCCGAGAGTGTCTACGCGGGACATGACGAAGGCCTGACGCCGCCAGCGCTTGAACGCCCTGGCAAGTGATCACACATCCGGTCGACCTTGCAGCAGGCTTTGTGTACGCTGGTAAAAGCCCAGCTCGTTGATGGTGACCATGCCAGGCTTGGTCTGGTACAGCTGCTCGGTGGTGCTTTGTTGGGTTTGTGCGCGCGTGGTGTCACCCCGGCGCGCGGCCACAAAGCCCAGGATGCACCAGGGGTAAGGGTCGTAGGTTTCTTGTGGCCACTGCGGATGCGTGTTGTTCAAGAAGGCCCAGGCCGCGTCGTTGTGACCCGAGGTCTCGATGATGCCAAAGGCCTGGGGAAACACCTGGCAGCAGCTGCCCGGGTAAAAGCTGCGCAGATCCGCCTGGGCGTCTTCGTCGCTCACCTTGTAGCCACGGCGCGTGCTGTCCCAGAGCACGGTGTTCATGGCCTGGCCGATGCGTTGGGCTTGGGTTTGCAGCGCGGTGGCTTGCGTGCTGTCGCCCCGCAGGTTGCAGATCTCGGCCAGGTCGCGCAAGCCGCGGTAGTCCTCGGCGTTGTTCATCGTGAAGCCGTATTCCGAGGTGGTGGTGCTGCGCGGCGGCTGAAACACGCGGCACAGGCCATTGGCTTTGATCTGGTCGATGATGTTGGCCTGGGCCATGGCCAGCAGCGTGTCGCGGTGCTCGTTCCACCAGGTCCAGTTGCCCGAAGCCTTGAGGTAACGCGCCGCCAGCGAGAGGCAGGTGGCCGCGTACGAGTTGTCCGAGTCCGACGGCACCAGGGTGATGTTGTCCAGGCTGCCGTTGTTGAAATTCACATCCTCGATGGTGTAGTTGCTGAGCTGTCGGGCCAGGTAAAGGTCAAGGTAGCGGCGGATGTAGAAGTCCAGATCGGCGGCGCTGAGGTATTGCACGATGGCGATCAGCCCCAGTTGCGTGAAGTACCAGTTGAGGCGGCCATCGGGGGCGATGCGGTAGCCGCCGGTCAGGGGGCCGGCGTTCACGCGCAGCGCTTTGATGCCGCCAATGACGTCGATCGGTGTCGGTGGCGGCGGGGGCGGGTGACGGCGCTTGGCATGGGCCCAGCTGGGCAGGCTGCAGGCCAACACGGCGCAGTGAAAGCTTCGTCGTTGCATGGTGGACTCCTGGATGGGGCGGCGGGGAACGCAGCGGTCGGCGACTGTAGGCGCTTGGGTCTTCGAGCGTGGTGCTTTGGCGCACCAGCGCGCTGCAACGCCTGTGTGGGCTGCGCCCTGTCGACTACCGCGAGCGCGGTAGCGGGGTTTAAGCGTTTTGCTGTATTGGGGGGCCGCAGGTGGACTTCTAAGCTGAAGCTGTCGATGACCTTCCATGGAGCGCTGCATGAACCTTCCCCGCATTCGTCTGGTTTTGGCCGATCCCCATCCCGTCATGCTCGATGGCCTGCGTGCCCAGTTGCAAGCCTGTCCAGACCTGCAGGTGCTGGCTGCCGTGCACGATGGCGACAGTGCGCTGCAAGCGGTGCGGCAGCACACACCCGATGGCCTGGTGCTGGATCTGGACTTGCCCGGCCTGGATGGCTTGCAGCTGATCTCGCGCCTGCAAACCGAGGGCTTGCGCACCCAGCCGGTGCTCTACACCTCGGCTTCGGCGAGGGTGGTGATGCGTGCGCTCGATCTGGGCGTGCACGGTCTGGTGTCCAAGCAGCGGCCGCACCAGGCGCTGGTCGATTGCATCCGGCAGGTGCACGCGGGCCAGACCTGCCTGGACCAGGACCTGTCTGCGGAGACGATGGCTTTGCTGATCGAGCAACAAAAAAGCCGCAAGCAGGTGGCGCAGCTGCTCACCCCGCGCGAGGTCGATGTGGCGCGCATGGTCACCGAAGGTTGGCCCAACAAAAAAATCGCCAGCAAGCTCTCGATCAGTGTCGGCACCGCCAAGCTGCACCTGCACCACATTTACCAAAAGCTCAATTGCCCGGGCCGCATGGCCCTGATGCTGTACATGCAGCAGCACCGCATGGACGATGCCCATCGGCTGTCCTGAAAGGTGCTCTGCTGTTTTCAACCCATTTTCAGGATGTGCCATGGACACCCCTGCCGAAAGGCCTACCGATACGCAGCACGCCGTGATGCATCTGTCCGATGTGTACCGCCGCGCAGCCGAAGAATTACTCCACGCTTACCAGCGCAACAAAGAGGCCACGCGTCACCACGAACGTGGCGCCTTTCGCGCGGCTTTGCACCATGCCCAGCAGTCGTGTCGCCACGCGCGCGCCGCGCATGAGCACCTGCGCTGCGCTTTGGAACAGAGCCAACACCTGGCCGCTTCACCCGCGCTCAGCGAGGGTGTGGTTTTGCCGCTGGCCACACACCGGCAAAACCATTGAATGCGCCGTCGTTGTATTTCATCGACTTTGTATTGGCGCGCACAGAGTTGCACGCAAAGACCGGCCTAGACTGCGGCCCAGCTGGCATGAGGCAGTGTGTGTGCCAGTGGCCTCAACTTCAAAAACAGAACGGAGATCAACATGCCCATTCGAGTTTTGTTGTCATGCAAGCACAAAGTGATTGCCGAGGGTGTGGCAGCGGTGCTGCGCACACACAGTGACATTCAGCTCTTGAGCACGGTCGATGACGATGCGCGTTTGAGGTTGATGTGCGAAGCGCATCGCCCCCAGGTGGTGGTCATGGGGGTGGACCCCCGCTCCAGCAGCGATGTGGCCATGACGCGCTGGGTGTCGCAGCAGGAACCCAAACCGGTCATCGTGGCGTTCTCCACGGAATGCGACCAGGGTTCGGTGATGCAAATGATGCAAGCGGGGGCGAGCAGTTATGTGTCGACGCAAAGCAGCATCGACGAGTTGCTGCAAGCGATTCGGGCAGCGGGCGCAGGGCGCCCTTTTTTATGCCCCACGGTGGGCTCGCTGATGGTCGAGGGCCTGCGCCGCGGGCGTGCCGCCAGCACCTGCGCTGGCCACTTGGGCGCGCGCGAGGAACAGGTGTTGTGCCTGATTGCCGACGGTTACTCGTCCAAGGAGATCGCCCGCAATTTGCAGATTGCCCCCAGCACGGTGGAAGTGCACCGCCGCAACATCATGCGCAAAGTGGGCTTGCACAAAGTGGCCGACCTCACCCGCTATGCGATCCGCAACCAGATGGTGCAGGTCTGAGCGCAGGGCCCGATGGCCGCAGATGCCGCCGCGCTCTGAAGCGCCTCAGTGGACGGTGCAGGCTTGCGCCACGGCTTCGGCGACTTTGATGCCGTCCACACCGGCCGACAAAATGCCGCCCGCGTAGCTCGCGCCTTCACCGGCCGGGTACAGCCCGGGGGTGTTCAGGCTTTGCAAGTCCTCGCCGCGCGGGATGCGCAGCGGCGAGGAGGTGCGGGTCTCCACCGCCGTCATCAGC
Organism: Pseudomonadota bacterium; assembly: GCA_039805705.1. Taxonomy (GTDB): domain Bacteria; phylum Pseudomonadota; class Gammaproteobacteria; order Burkholderiales; family Burkholderiaceae_C; genus Limnohabitans_A. The sequence goes on along the minus strand of JBDLTR010000101.1, from coordinate 1,642 downwards.
GCGTCGGGCATGTCGTAGCCCTTGATCTTGCGGCCAAACGCGGGCAAGGCCTCGCGCATGGCGCTCACGGCGTACGCGGGCAGCACCTGGCTCAGGTCGGTCAGGTGCACGCCCGGTTTGTAAGACGGCTGTACGCTGCCCAGCGCCGCCGATGAGCGCTGTGCCAAAAAGTCGCCCACGCGTTGCGCGGGGGCCTCGTAGCTGTGGCCGCCGACTTCAAAAGCGCGGCTCTCCAACTGGCGCTGCAGCACGATGCCCGCGAGCGGGTGCACTTGGCCGCGCGCCATGCAGGCCTGCGCCTCGTCGGCCAAGACGGGGCCATCGGCCTCGCCGAAGGCCGCGATCCAGGCCGCGCGGTCGTGCTGCGGGAAGTCGCTGGGCTCGATGCCCACCACCATGCCGGCGTTGGCATTGCGCTCGGCGCGAGAGTACTGGCTCATGCCGTTCGTGACCACCCGTCCCGGCTCGCTGGTGGCCGCCACCACGGTGCCGCCCGGGCACATGCAAAAGCTGTAGACCGCTCGGCCGTTTTGCGCGTGGTGCACCAGCTTGTAATCGGCCGCGCCCAAGAGCGGGTGGCCAGCATGCCGGCCCCAGCGCGCGCGGTCGATCACGCTTTGCGGGTGCTCGATGCGCACCCCGATCGAGAAGGGCTTGGCGTCCATCTGCACACCGCGCTGGTGCAGCATCAAAAAAGTGTCGCGCGCGCTGTGGCCCAACGCCAACACCGCCTGCCGCGCAGGCAGGGCATAGGTCTGGCCCGTGTGCTGGTCCAGCACCTGCAGGGCTTGCAGGCGGTGTTGCCCATCGAGCTGCACATCGGTCACGCGCTGTTCGAAACGGATTTCGCCACCGAGGGCCGTGATCTGCTCGCGGATGCCCTCGACCACCTTGACCAGCTTGAAGGTGCCGATGTGCGGGTGCGCGGCGAACAGGATGTCGCTGGGCGCGCCGGCCTTGACGAACTCGTCCATGACCTTGCGGCCCAGGTGGCGCGGGTCCTTGATCTGGCTGTAGAGCTTGCCGTCCGAGAAGGTGCCCGCGCCGCCTTCGCCGAATTGGACATTGCTCTCGGGTTGCAGCACTTTTTTGCGCCACAGGCCCCAGGTGTCCTTGGTGCGTTGGCGCACCGTTTTGCCGCGCTCGAGCACGATGGGCTTGAAGCCCATTTGCGCGAGCGTGAGCGCTGCCAGCATGCCGCAGGGGCCAAAGCCCACGATGACCGGGCGCTCGCCGTCGCGCGCGCCGAACCCGGCTGGCGCTTGCAGGGGCGGACGCCAGAGCATGTCGGGCGTGGCCTGGATGTGCGGATGCTTGCCGAACTTTTGCAGCAGCGCAGCTTCGCGTTCGGGTCGGGTGAGCGTGAGGTCGACGATGAAGACGGCCAGCAAATCGGCTTTGCGCGCGTCGAAGCTGCGTTTGAAAACGTGCAGCGTGTCGATGTCGGTCTCGGCCAAGCCCAGGGCGTTGGCGGCGAGTTGGCGCAGCGCGGCTTCGGGGTGTGGCGGGGGCAGGCGGTCTTCGTCGGTTTCGGCGGGCGCGCTGGCGGCACGGCGTTCTTCGACGGGCAGGGCGGAGAGCGGGAGTTTGAGTTCGGAGACGCGGATCATGGGATGGGCTTGTGGTTATCAAGCAGAGGTCT
>JBDLTR010000100.1:0-21955 GCA_039805705.1 Pseudomonadota bacterium | reverse complement strand
CGCCTGGGGCCGGGGGTGTGGCAAGGCGAGCAGGCGCCGGTGGCGCAGGTGTTTGCGCAACCGCTGCTCGACGATGGTCGCCTGCTCGACGCCGCGCTGGGCCTGCACTTTGCCGTCATTGCCGATGAAGCGGTGCTCAAGGGCGTGAGCGTCGAGACGCGCGCGCGCTGGCGCGCCCAGGGCGTGCACTGCCTGCCCGCCAGCGACCGCGAGGTGCGTGTATGCCTGCAGCAGCTGGGCGTGCGCGCGGTGTTGCTGCGGCCCGACCGTTACATCGCTGGCGTCGCGCACACCAGCGCCGAACTCGAGGACCTGAGCGCCTTGCTGCCTGACCATGCCGACCTCCAAGCCCACTGAAGCCCAGCCCATGGCCGAGCGGGCCGATTCCAGCCTGGCGCGCATGCTCAGCGTGCTCGATTTGTTTTCGGACCAGCACCTGCACTGGAGCGCCGAGGACATTGGCGAGGCCCTGGGTGTGTCGCTGCCCACCAGCTACCGCTACCTCAAGACGCTCAGCGACGCTGGCTTGCTGCGCCGCGGGCACGATGCGCAATACACCCTGGGGCCGCGCATCGTCATGCTCGACCACTACATTCGCCAGGCCGACCCGGTGCTGCAATGCGCCATCCCGTTCATGAAAGAGCTGGTGGCGCAAACCGGCTTTGACTGCGTGGTCTCCAGCCTGCACGGCGAGCAGCTGCTGGACACCCACCGCGAATACAGCACGCTGCCGGCCAACCTGAGTTACGGTCGCGGCCGCCCACGCCCGCTGTTCCAGGGTGCGGCCCCCAAGGTGATCCTGGCGGGCTTGCCCACGCCGCAGCTGCACCGCCTGCTCGATGCGCGCAAGGCCGAAGTCGCCGCCGCCGGGCTGCCCACCGACTGGCCGAGCTTTCGGCGTGGCTTCGGCCAGATCCGCAAGGCCGGCTTTTATTTCTCGAACGGCGAGCTCGAACCCAATCTGGCGGCGATCGCGGTGCCCCTGCAACAGCCCGACGGCAGCGTCGTCGCGGCGCTGTCGTTGGTGACCACGGTGCAGCGCATGGCCGTGATCGACCGCCACAAGCTCACCCCCCTGATCCAGCGCGCCGCCGGCGAGATCGCGGCGCGGCTGCACTGATCCCTGTTCCTTTGTTTGCTCACACGAAAGCCAATCCATGAAACTCCTCAGCTTCCTGCACCAGGGCGTGCCTTCTTACGGGGTCGTCCACGGCGACAAGGTGCTCGACCTCACGCCCATCCTGGGCGCCCAGGCCCCGGACCTCAAAACCCTGATCGCCAAAAACCTGCTTGGCGCCGCGGCCGAAGCGGCCAAGGCGCACCCCGCAACGCTGGCGCTTGCTGAGCTCACGCTGCTGCCGGTGATCCCCAACCCCGATCAGATTTTTTGCATCGGCCTGAACTATGGCGAGCATGTGCGCGAGACCGGGCGCGAGGTGACCGAAACGCCCACGATTTTTCTGCGCCTGCCGGCCTCGCAAGTGGCCCACGGCCAGGACATCGTGCGCCCGCCCGAATCGCACCGCCTGGACTACGAGGCCGAAATCGCCGTGATCATCGGCAAAGGCGGCCGCCGCATCCAAGAGCAGGATGCCTGGGACCACATCGCCGGCTACAGCTGCTACAACGACGGCTCGGTGCGCGACTGGCAAGTCGCCACCTCGCAGTGGACACCCGGCAAGAACTTCTACAAAACCGGCGGCTTCGGCCCCTGGATGGTCACCAGCGACGAGATCGCGCCGGGCCAGGTGATGCGCTTGCAAACCGTGCTCAACGGCCAAGTGCTGCAGGACACCACCACCGACAAGATGATCCACAGCATCCCACGCCAGATCGCCTACATCTCCACCTTCATCCCGCTTTCGCCGGGCGATGTGATCGTCACCGGCACGCCCGGCGGCGTGGGCAACAAGCGCAACCCGCAAGTCTTCATGAAGCCCGGCGATGTCTGCGAAATCGTGGTCGACGCGATCGGCACGCTGCGCAACGGCATCCGCGACGACGCATGAACACGGGGGCCTTTTCCACCACCGACGCCGACGGCTATTTCAGCCGCATGCTGCGCGGGCAGGCGCCGCGCGCACCCGTGCTCACGCTGCTGGGCAGCCGCATCGAGGCGGTGGATGCGGCCGCCGGCACGCTCAGTGCCCGCTACGAAGCCCCGGCCGAGTTTCGCAACCCGGCGGGCACCGTGCAAGGCGGCATGCTGAGCGCCATGCTCGACGACGTCACCGCGAGCTTGGTCGACGCCACACTGGCCGCTGGCCAAGGTGTGGCCACGCTGAGTCTGAATGTGTCTTTCCTGCGCCCGGCGCAGGTCGGCACGTTGCAAGCGCAAGCGCAGATGCTGCGGCGCGGGCGCGATGTCTGCCATGTGGTGGGCACACTCACGCAAGACGGCAAGGACATTGCCACCGCGGTGGCGGTGTGCAAGGTCGTGCCGGTCTGAGCGCTCAGTTCAAAAAGCCCACGCTGCGCCGCTCGCGCACCTCGGGCTTGAGCCGGTGCTCGGCTTCGAGCTGGGCCATGAAGGCTTCGGGCTCTGGCGTCTCGCCCAAGATCTGCGCCTGGCGCTGCACCGCCGCGAAGTCGCCCAGGCACAACTGCTCGAGCGGCGCCAGGCGCTGGCGCAGCGCCGGCGTGAGCGCCTGGGCTTGGCCGCCCAGGGCCTCGGCCACGAACACCGCTTCGCGCTGTGCAGCCCGCAACGGCTTGAACTCCACCTTGAAGGCAAAGCGCCGCAGCGAAGCGGCGTCGAGCTGCTCCATGCGGTTGGTGGTGCAAATGAACACGCCGCGAAAACGCTCCATGCCCTGCAGCATCTCGTTGACTTCGGTGACCTCGTAGTGGCGCTGGGCGCTGCGCCGGTCCTGCAAGAAGCTGTCGGCCTCGTCGAGCAGCAGCACCGCGCCATCGCGCTCGGCGTTGGCGAACATGGCGGCCATGTTCTGCTCGGTCTCGCCCACGTATTTGCTCACGAGGTCACTGGCGGGGTGGATGCGCAGCGGCTTGCCCAGCGCCTGCGCGATGTGCGCCGCCAGCGCGCTCTTGCCCGACCCCGGTGGCCCATGAAAGCACAGCGTGCCGTGGCCACGCGCTTGCAGCGCCTGCACGATGCGCGCGATGTCGTGGCGGCTGTCCACGTTCAACCAATCGAGGCGGTAGGCCAAGGTGCCGTCGCCCTCGGGGGCGCGCTGACGACGCTGGCCCAGGGCCTGGTCGGCGTGCGCGAGTTGCCGCTCGATCAGGCTTTGCAGCGGTGCGTCATCGGCCTGGGCCAGGGCGGCAAAACGCACCGCGGTGTGGATTTGTGCGGGCGTCAGGTCCTGGCGTGCGCTCAGGCGCGCCAGCAGGGCCTCGTCCACCGCATGGCCAGCGAGCGCTTTGCGCACCAGCTGCTCACGCGCACCGGGCGGCGGGCTTTGCAACTCCAGGTGGTAGGCGAAGCGGCGCCGAAAGGCCGGGTCGATTTGCTCGATGCGGTTGGTCACCCACAGGGTGGGCACGGGGTTGCTCTCGAGGATCTGGTTGACCCAGGCCTTGCCGCTGACCGACTGGCTGCTGCGGCCCGCGGCCTGCTCGGCGCGCGCCATCCGCTGCGCGGTCTCGTGCGACAGCGGTGGGAACACGTCTTCGACCTCGTCAAACAGCAAGACCGCCTGGGCGCTGCCTTTCAAAAACGCCTGGGCGATCTGCAGCGAGCGGTAACGGTCACGCCCCGACAGCGAATGGCCCTCGCGGTCGGCGTGCTCGACCTCGAAGAGCTTGAGCCCGGCGGCCTGCGCCAGCACGCGCGCGAGTTCGGTCTTGCCGGTGCCCGGCGGGCCATACAGCAGGATGTTGACGCCCAGCTCGCCGCGCTCCACCGCTTTGGCCAGCAGGTTGCGCAGCACGCGCGCGTCTTCGGCCACGTAGTCGAAATCGGCCAGGCCCAGCGGGCTGGCCGGGCTGGGGCGGGTGAACACCGCCATCAGCTCGGCGCTGTCGCTGTACTCGCGCATGAGCACCGGCGGCAGCTTGTCGCTGACCTTCATCAGGTCCGACAGGTCGGTGATGGCGTGTTCGGACAGCAGGTTGTCGACCAGGCCCACGCGCTCCAGGCGCGAGCCCGCGCGCAGCGCCTCGGCCAGATCGCTCGGGTTCACGCCGGCCACCTCGGCCAGGGCGGCGTAGGCCTCGGGCGCATTGCTGACCTTGAACTCCACCAGCAAGCTGCGCAGCTCGCGCTGGTAACGCGCCAGCGTGCCGTACAGCAGCACCGCCTGCTCGGCGCGGTTGAGCTGCAGGAGCTGCGCCAGCACATCGATGTTTTTCTCGACGCGCGTCGACTGCTTTTTGAGCGTGCCGGCCAGCCACTGCGCGGTGGCCGCGAGCACCGCCATCACGTCCTTGGGTGCGTCGCGGGCGTAATCGTCCAGGTGGAAATACAGCGTGGCCTCGTCGTAGGGGCCGTGCCACTGCGCGTAACGGTCGAGGAATTCACGCCCCGACAGCGCTTCGTGGTCAGCCCAGGCCACATGGCCCTGGACACGCGGCGCCAGCCAGCGGCGCAGGCGGTGCAGCACACTGACGGGCCAGACCAGGTGGCGGCCCGAGAGGGGCAACAAGCCACTCAAGTCGCGGCGCAGGTTGAACTGCAGGCCTTGCTGGCGCACCAGCGTGAGCACAAAGTGCGTGCACATCAAGTCCAGCACGGGCGCCGAGACCAGACCTGGCGGCAGCATCACCTGTCCGGTCCGGCTCTCCTGCGCGATGCGTTTGACCATGCAGCACTCCTGGGTGAGGGGTGGCAGCGCCAGGCGCTGCCCGATGGGGCGCAACATAACCGAGAGTGCGCGCGCTGAAAAGCCCTTTTTCACCCATGGCCTGCGCCACAATCGCGACAACCCTTGGAGGCGACGCCATGTCCGACACCCCGCCGATCAGCCACGAGACCTTGCAGCAGGCTTTGGCCGACCTGTTTGCACCCTGGGTGCAGGACCTTGGGCTGCGTGTGCAGTCTTTCTCGGCCGGCGAAGTCACGCTGCGCCTGCCCCACAGCGAGCGGCTCGCGCGCGTGGGCGGCATGCTGTGTGGCCAAGCCATGATGGCCGCGGCCGACACCGCGATGGTGCTGGCGCTGATCCAGCACTTTGGGGCTTTCCGCCCTTGCACCACGGTGCAGCTTTCAAGCACCTTCCTCAAGCCGCTGTCCAAGCAGGACGCGCTGGTGACCGCGCGCGTGCTGCGCGCCGGCAAGAGCATGGCCTTCGGCGAGATCGACCTGCGCGGGGCGGACGACGGCAAAAGCGCGTTTCGCGCCAGCACCACTTACGCCCTGCTGTAAAGCCGCCGCCCGGGGCCGGGCGCTGGCGAAAAGTCGGTGCCGCGCCGGTCTTGGCTACAATCGGCGCTTCCACAGAGGAGAATCCCATGTCCGCGCACAACGATCAAACGTCCGTCGATCCGGCAGAGGCCGTGGTCAAACACATCCCGGTGGTGCTGCCCGTCGTCGGCGGCCTGCTGATTTTCCTGTTGGCTTTCATCGCCGTTTTCCTGGCCTGATTGCCCGCGCCTGGCGCTCGAGCGCCCGGCCCAACCACCCGCCCACGAGGCGGGTTTTTTGTGCCCGTCCAGACCCACGGCGGACGTGCGACATAATGTTATGCATCTTTTGCATAGATTTCCGCCCGCTCGCCCCGCAAATGACAGGCGCGAAAGGGGTGGACTCCCTAAAATCGGCCCTCACCCCGAGTGGCCCCGGCGTTAACTGCCGGGCATGACCTGCTGATGACAGCCCAGGTCGTCTTGCGTCAGCCGCCTGCTCCAGGCGCCTGACGCAAGACGATTTCAAACTTTGGAGCCTCCGATGAACTCACCCGCCATGCAGGGCCTGAACCTGAACACCCCCGCCCACGTCAAGAACGCCAAGCTGATCGCCTGGGTCGCCGAAATGGCCGCCCTGTGCAAGCCCGACCGCATTTACTGGGCCGACGGTTCGCAAGCCGAATACGACCGCCTGTGCCAGGAGCTGGTCGACGCTGGCACCTTCAAAAAGCTCAACCCGGCCAAGCGCGCCAATTCCTTCCTGGCCTGCACCGACCCCTCCGACGTCGCCCGCGTCGAAGACCGCACCTACATCTGCTCGGAAAAGAAAGAAGACGCCGGCCCGACCAACAACTGGATGGCCCCGGCCGAGATGCGCGCCACCCTCAACCCCCTGTTCGACGGCTGCATGAAGGGCCGCACCATGTACGTGGTGCCCTTCTCGATGGGCCCGCTGGGCTCGCACATCGCCCACATCGGCATCGAGCTGACCGACAGCGCTTACGTGGTGGTCAACCAGAAACTGATGACCCGCATGGGCAAGGCCGTGTACGACGTGCTGGGCAGCGACGGCGAGTTCGTGCCCTGCGTGCACACCGTCGGCGCGCCGCTGGCCGCCGGTGAAAAAGACAAGACCACCTGGCCTTGCAACCCGACCACCAAGTACATCGTGCACTACCCCGAGACGCGCGAGATCTGGTCCTACGGTTCGGGCTACGGCGGCAACGCCCTGCTGGGCAAGAAGTGCTTTGCGCTGCGCATCGCCTCCACCATGGGCAAGGACGGCGGCTGGCTGGCTGAGCACATGCTGATCCTGGGCGTGACCTCGCCCGAGGGCAAGAAGTACCACGTGGCCGCGGCCTTCCCCAGCGCCTGCGGCAAGACCAACTTCTCGATGCTGGTGCCGCCCAAGGCGTTTGACGGCTGGAAAGTCACGACGATTGGCGACGACATCGCCTGGATCAAGCCACACGCCGACGGCAAGATGTACGCCATCAACCCCGAGGCCGGTTACTTCGGCGTGGCCCCCGGCACCAACATGAAGACCAACCCGAACTGCATGCTGAGCCTGCACAAGGACGTGATTTTCACCAACGTCGCCCTGACCGACGACGGCGACGTCTGGTGGGAAGGCATGGAAAAAGACACCGGCAAGCTGCCCGAGCACCTGATCGACTGGCAAGGCAAGGACTGGACGCCGCAGATCGCCAAGGAAACCGGCGCCAAGGCCGCGCACCCCAACGCCCGCTTCACCACTGCCGCCACCAACAACCCCGCGCTCGACCCGCAGTGGGACGACGCCAACGGCGTGGCCATCGACGCCATGCTGTTCGGCGGCCGCCGCTCGAGCACCGTGCCGCTGGTGACCGAAGCGCGCAGCTGGACCGAGGGCGTCTACATGGCCGCGACCATGGGCTCGGAGACCACCGCCGCCGCCTTTGGCGCGCAGGGCGTGGTGCGCCGCGACCCCTTCGCCATGCTGCCCTTCTGCGGCTACAACATGAGCGACTATTTCCAGCACTGGCTCAACATCGGTGCCCAGCAGCAAGCCGCCGGCTTCAAGCTGCCCGCGCTCTACTGCGTCAACTGGTTCCGCAAGGACGAGTCCGGCTCCTTCGTGTGGCCCGGCTACGGTGACAACATGCGCGTGCTCAAGTGGGTGATCGACCGCCTCGAAGGCAAGGCGCAAGGCCAGCAGACCATGTTCGGCATCGCCCCGCAGTACGCCGAGATCAACTGGAACGGCCTGGAATTCAGCGCTGAACAATTCGCCAAGGTCACCAGCATCGACAAGGCCGCCTGGATGGACGAGTTCAAGCTGCACGACGAGCACTTCGCCAAACTGGCCCAGCGCCTGCCCAAGGCCCTGCTCGACACGCGCGCCGATCTGGAAAAGCGCCTGGCCGCCTGAGCAAAGCCGCCCGCCCACGCTGTCGCACCAGCGCCTGCGTTGTCGCCCTGCCACCAGCGCTGTCGTCCTCGGGCTTGACCCGAGGACCCAGCTACCCGGTGTGGGGCATGGATTGCCCGGTCAAGCCGGGCAATGACATCAGCGCATCGGGGTCGACGAGGACCTTCAGCGCAGATGGTGCACCGCCGCCTGGCCGTAGACCGGCGTGTCCAGGCCCTCGTAGCGCGCCTTGAGCTGCAGCGACAGGAACTGCGAGTAGTGGCGGCTTTGGTGCAGGTTGCCGCCGTGGATCCACAGCTGCTTTTGGTTGGTGGGCTTCCACATGTTGCGCAGCTCGCCTTCCCAGGGGCCGGGGTCTTTGGTGGTGCTGGAGCCCAGGCCCCAGACCTTGCCGACGCGGTCGGCCACCTCGGGCGAGACCAGATCGGCCAGCCAGTGGTTCATCGAGCCGTAGCCGGTGGCGTAAACGATCAGGTCGGCCGGCAGCTCGGTGCCGTCCGAGAGCGTCACGCTTTTCGGGTGGATCTGCGCGATGTTGACGCCGCTCTTGAGCTTGACGCTGCCATTGGCCACCAGCTCGCTCGCGCCGACGTCGATGTAATAGCCCGAGCCGCGGCGCAGGTACTTCATGAAGAGGCCCGAGCCGTCGTCGCCAAAGTCGAGCAGGAAGCCCGCCTTTTCCAGGCGGCTGTACAGGTCCGCGTCGCGCTTTTTCATCTCCTCGTACACCGGGATGTGGAAGGTGTGCATGATCTTGTAGGGCACGCTGGCGAAGATCAGGTCGGCTTTGTGGTGGTCGATGCCGTTCTTCACCGCCTCCTCGCTGTAAAGCCCGCCCAGGGCGAGTTCCATCAGCGAGTCCGAGGGCGCGATGTGCGTGCTGCTGCGCTGGACCATGGTCACGTCCGCGCCGTGTTCCCACAGGGCGGCGCAGATGTCGTGGGCCGAGTTGTTGGAGCCCAGCACCACGCATTTCTTGCCCGCGTACTGCTCGGGGCCGGCATGCTTGCTGGAGTGGTGCTGGTCGCCCTGGAACGTCTCGGCGCCGGCGATCTTGGGCACGTTCGGGTAGCCCGAAACACCCAGCGCAAACACCAGCTGCTTGGGCTTGAGCGTCACCTCTTGCCCAGCGCGGTCGACCACCACGGTCCACTCGCCCTTGGCCTCGTCGAAGCTGGCCTTCTTGGCGGTGGTGGAGCCCCAGTAGTTGATCTCCATCACCTTGGTGTACATCTCCAGCCAGTCGCCCACCTTGTCCTTGGGGGCGAACACCGGCCAGTCGTCGGGGAAGGGCAAATACGGCAGGTGGTCGTACCAGACCGGGTCGTGCAAGCACAGGCTCTTGTAGCGGTTGCGCCAGCTGTCGCCGGGCCGCGCATTCTTTTCCACCACGATGGTCGGCACGCCCAGGCGGCGCAGCCGCGCGGCCAGCATGATGCCGCCCTGGCCACCGCCGATGATGAGCACATAGGGCTGCTCGTCGTAGCCCAGGCGCGCCTGTTCTTCCTGGCGCAACTCCAGCCAGCTCTTGCGGTCTTTGTGCACGCCGTGCTCGGCGCCCTTGATGCGGCGCGGGCCTTTCTTTTCTTCAAAGCCTTTGAGCTCGACCATGGTGGTCAAGAGGGTCCAGGCTTTGTCGGCTTTGAGGCGCAGGTGGCCGCGCCCGCGCGACACACGGGTCTCGAAAGTGAACCAAGCGTCGGTCACGCCGTCGGCCTCGGTGGCCTCGCCTTCGAGCTGAAAGTTCGACGCCGCCGTGTCGGCCTGGCGCGCAGCCAGCATGTCGCGGATGGCGCCATGGCCTTCTTGCGTGCGGATGTTCCAGGTGAAAGCCACCAGGTCGCGCCAGTAGCAGTCGGCGTCGAACAGCGGCAGCACGGCATCGGGCTGGCCACTGGCCAGCGCGGCACCGAATTGGCCAAGCCAGCTTTGGGCGCGGCCTGAGGGGGTGTTGGCGTTCATGTCTCTTGTCTCCTTGAAAGGCCGACCTCGGTATGGGCCGGTCCTTCAGGGGCTATCAAGAGCCGTGCCAAGCAGCGCACGCACGCAAGTGCTTGATTTGAAAGGGCTTGGGGGTGTGCAGCCACTGTCACACCCCGAACAGCTGTCACGCTGGGGTGTGACAGCTGTCACAGGCCACGCGCGGCCTCTTGGCCCTCAGTGCACGCGGTGGGGCGGCACGATGCCGGCCCGCTTCATGCGCCGGTACAGCGTCATGCGCGAGAGGCCCAGGCCGCGCGCCACCGCGCTCACATTCCATTGCGCAGCGCGCAGGGTCTGCAGCAGGGCTTGGGGATCGCCGTCCAGCGCATCGGGCCTGCTTGCGGCGCGGTCCGCGCTGGGCATGCTGCCGCTGTCCAGGTCCGGCAGGTCGTCCAGATCGATCGGCCCGTTCGCGCACAGGCTGCAGGCGTAGTCGAGCACATTGCGCAGCTCGCGCAGGTTGCCGGGCCACCGGTGGGTGCGCAGCCGCTGCAGCGCGGCGGGCGTGATGGCGCGACCGCCCAGCAGCCGCGTGATCATGGCCACCAGGTCGCTGCGCTCGCGCAGCGGCGGCAGCTCGATGTGCGCGCCCTTGAGGCGGTAGTACAGGTCGTCTCTGAAGCGGCCCGCGCGCACCCATTGCTCGAGCGGCGCGTGGGTGGCCGCGATCACGCGGATGTTGACCGGCACCGGCTTGGTGGCGCCCACCGGCAACACCTCGCGCTCAGACAGCACGCGCAACAGCCGCGCCTGCAGCGCCAGCGGCATGTCACCGATTTCGTCGAGGAACAACGTGCCACCATCAGCCTCGACCACCAGGCCGCGCTTGCCTTTGGGTGCAGCGCCCGAGAAGCTGCCCGGCAAGTGGCCAAACAGCTCGCTCTCGATCAGGTGCTCGGGGATGGCCGCGCAGTTGACCGGCACAAAAGGCCGCGCGCGCCGTTCGCTCGCCGCGTGCACCGCCTTGGCAAAGTACTCCTTGCCCGAGCCGGTTTCGCCGGTGATCAGCAGGCTGATCGGCGTGTTGACCAGGCGCGCCACCCGCTCGACCTGCCGGTCGAGCATGGCGTCGCCCGCCGACAGGGCCGCCAGCGCTGCGGGCACCGCGGCCTCGCGCGGCAGCGGGGCCACGGTTTTGGTCGGGGGCGGCACGGCCGAGAGAAAGAGCAGTTGCTTGCCCCCGGCGAGCATGACGGCGCGCTGGTCCGAGGGCTGGGTCATGACGAAACGGCCGATCTGGCTGAACGGCTGGTCGAACAGCTGCTCAAAGCCCATGCCCTTGAGCGGCTGCGCGCCGGCCAGGGCCAGCTGCGCACGCCGGTTGTGGCCCACCACGCGGCCGTTGGTGTCGAGCGCGAGCAAATAGTCGGGTTGCACATCCAGGAACTGGGGGGTCTGCGACAAGCGCAGCACCCAGTCCTGCCGGTGGCGGTAGAGAAAAGCCGCGTTCTCGATGTCGTGCGCGAACATCTTCACCAGCTGCAGCGCCAGGTGCTGGCTCTCCTTGGGCTGGCTGGAGCTGAGCTGCGAAATGTCGAGCACCGCGCTCAGCAGACCTTCGCTGTCGTAGATCGGTGCGGTGGTGCAGGTCAGTGGAATGTGGGTCGCATCGAAATGGTCGTCCAGGTGCACCGTGAGCGCCTCGCCGGTGCTGATGCAGGTGCCCACGCCACAGGTGCCGGCGTGGTGCTCGCTCCAGTCCGCGCCCAGATAAAGGCCCGCTTTGCGCAGGCTGGGCTCGAACACCAGGTCACCCAAAAAATCCACCGTGACGCCGCGCGCATCGGTCAGCAGCACCACATAGCCCAGGCCCGCGACCTTGGTGTAGAGCGACTCGAGCCCGTGGCGCGCGATCTGCAGCAGCGCCTCCATCTGGTCCTGGTGCTCGCGCAGCCGCGCCTGCGGCAGGATGATGGCCTCTTGCATGCGCGTGGGGTCCAGGCGGTGTTGCTGCACACACCGCAGCCAGGAGTCTCGGATCACCTGCTCATGGCGGGCGGCCGCGAGCGCGCCCACCCCGTCGGTGGCCACCTGCATGACGGTGGCGATGTGCTGGTGCGGATTGGTGTGCATGGTGCGGCTTCCGGTTCGATGCGCAACCCGCCACGATCCAGCACCCCCCGCCGGCTGTCAACCACGGGTTTACACCGCCGGACCCCGCGCATGCACGGGGTCCGACCATGAAAAAAGCCTCCCGAAGGAGGCTGGTGCGAAAGCGCCGGGTCGCTCAGATGTGGTACAGGCGGTTGCGCACGATGCGCTCGGCGCGGCGCTGGCTCAGCGTCACCAGGTTTTGGGCCGGGCCGTCTTCGTCACGGTCGAGCGCAGAACGCAGATCGCTCATCAGGCGCGGGTCTTCCTGGGCCATGGCCCAGAGACGGCGGTCGGCACGGCGCTCGGCCACATGGGCCGACCAGGCGTCCAGCCCCTGCATGGTGTGGCGGGCCAGCGCGCGGGTGGCACCCCGCAGCACCACGATGGCGGCCACGGCGATGGCCCACAAGGCCAGCCAGGCGGCGACCACATGGCGCTCGGCCCAAGACTCCATCAGCTGGTCGGCCAAAACCACCAGCGTGGCCACGCCACCCGCCAGCAGCAGGCTGGCCAGGGCGCGCGAAGCGCTGGGTTCGGCGCGGCCCGAGAGGGCAGCGTTGGTGGGGGTTTGCATCGGCGTATTCATCTTTTCTTCCCTTTCAATGTCAGCGGTGGGCTTTGGGGACCACACCGTGGTCCGAATATTAGGGTTAATACGGGTGTTGTTCAACTTTATATTGATGATGGCTATCATTCATGTTTGTGATGAATCCAGCCCCACGCCCCACCCCGGTCTTTCGCACGCTGGACCTCAACCTGTTGCGCGTGTTCGACGAGGTCATGGCCGAGCGCAGCCTGACGCGCGCTGCCCAACGCCTGTCGCTGACCCAGCCGGCGGTCAGCAACGCGCTGCGCCGCTTGCGCGAGGCCTTGGGCGACGAGCTGGTGCGCCGCGCCGGCCAGGGCATCGAGCCCACGCCGCACGCCCTGGCGCTGTGGCCCCATGTGCGCGAGGCCCTGCGCCAGCTGCAAAGCGCCATCGTGCCCAGCCACTTCGCGCCGGCCGAGGCCAACAGCACCTTCGTCTTGGCCATGGCCGATGCCACGGCGGCCGAGCTCATGGGCGAGTTGGCACGCCGCCTGGAGCTGCAAGCGCCGGGCGTGTCTTTGCGGGTGGTGCCGCTGACCACCCGGGACCCGCGCCGCCTGCTGACCGATGGCTTGGCCGATTTGGCACTCGGCCACTTTCCGGCCGTGCTGACCGACCTGACCGCCCGCGCGCAAACCGGTGAGCCCGTCAACTTCGCGCACCAGCGCCTGTACGCGGGCGAATACGTGTGCGTGATGCGGCGCGGTCACCCGCTGGCCGAGGCCCCGCTGACGCTGGACGCCTACTGCGCCGCGCGCCACCTGCTGGTGAGTTTCTCGGGGCGCCCCTACGGCTATGTGGACGAAGCCTTGTCGTCGATCGGCCGCCAGCGCCGGGTGGTGCTCACCGTGAACCAGTTTTTCACCGCCGGGCGGGTGGTGGTCAACTCCGACCTGCTGACGGTGCTGCCACGGCACTTTGTGCCCACCACCGGCATGGATGAAGAACTGGTGGTGCGCCAGCTGCCGCTGGATGTGCCGCCCGTGCACGTGGAGGCCCTCTGGCACGAGCGCCATGGGCACAACCCGGCGCACCAATGGCTGCGCCAACAATTGCGCGAGGTGGCGCAAGCCGCTTTCGCCACCCCATGAGCCCGCACCCCCGCCCACGATGAAGCTGCAACTGTTGTCCGACCTGCACCTGGAGAGCCACCCCGACTTCGTGCCCCAGCCCGCGCCGCAGGCCGATGTGCTGGTGCTGGCCGGGGACATTGGCTCCTACCAAAGCGGCTCGGCCCTGACCGCGCGCGGGGATGCGGACTTTGGCCTGGGCCGCTTCTCGCCGCTGCGCGGCTGGCCGGTGCCGGTGCTCTTCGTGCCCGGCAACCACGAGTACGACGGGCTGGACTTTGACGACACGCATGCGCGCCTGCGCGAGACCTGCGAGCGCCTGGGCATCACCTGGCTCGAACGCGAAACCGTGTGGCTGCGCGGCGTGCGTTTTGTCGGCACCACGCTGTGGAGCGACTTCGACGCCCTGGGCCCGCTGGCCGGTGGCCCCATCCCCAGCGGCGTGCCGGCGCACGCACCGCCGGCCGGCTACACCGCGCAACTGCGATCGCGCGACAAAGCTTTTCGCGCCGCCAATTACTACCTGCGCAAAACCGGCACGACGCGGCACGGCGAACCCTGGCTGGCCGAGGCGGTGCGCGAAGAGGCCTTGGCCTGCCAAGACTGGCTGCGCCAAACGCTGCTGGCAGCGCACGAGGGCCCCACGGTGGTGGTGACGCATTTCGCGCCCAGCCTGCGCAGCGCCGATCCGCGCTATGGCCTGACACCCGGCACGGCGGGGTTTTGCAACGCGCTGGACGCGCTGCTGCCACACGCCCAGCTGTGGCTGCATGGCCACCTGCATTGCCCCATCGACCATGTGCAGGCAGGCTGCCGTGTGGTCGCCAACCCCCTGGGCTATGCGGGCAAGGGCGAGCAACTGCGCTTCGTGCCCCAGTGCACCGTGGACGTCACCGCACCGGCCATGCCCGCATCGAATTGACGCCCATCAAGCGATTGAGGGCGAATGTGCACTACAGTCGGGCCCTGCCCATTTGAAGGAGACCCCATGAAGATCTTGCTCGCCGTCGACGGAAGCACGTACACCAAAAAAATGCTGGCCTACCTGGTCACGCACGATGAGCTGTTCTCGAACAACAACAGCTTCACCCTGTTGACGGTGCAGGCCCAACTGCCCCCCCGGGCACGCAGCGTGGTCGGCAAGGAAGCCACCGAGACCTACTACCGCCAAGAGTCCGAGCGCGTGCTCGGCCCGGCCACCCAGTTCCTGCTGCGCCATGGCATCGACGCCAAAACACTGTCCAAGGTCGGCCATGCGGGCGAGGTGATCTGCAAGACCGCCAGCACGGGCAAATTCGACCTGGTGGTCATGGGCTCGCACGGCCATGGCCTGTTTGGCAACCTGGTGATGGGTTCGGTCGCCACCCAGGTGCTCTCGCACAGCAAGGTGCCGGTGCTGCTGGTGCGCTGAACGCGCCCGCCTGCTGCACCCCAAGGGCCCGGCGCTGCCACAGCGGCCCGGGCCCTTGGTATTCAGAGATTCAGAGGCGCTGCACACCCGCGCGGCCGGCCTGCACCGCAAAGCGGGCCTGATCGCGCAACACGCTGTCGCTGCGGGCTGGAAAGGGCGTGGCACGGAAAGTGGCCTGAACGCCCTGCGGCCGCACCTCGAGCCAGGCATAGCCGCGCTCATCGGCGCGCGCGTGCAGGATGTCGGGGTTGTTGTCGCGGATGGTGGCCAGCAGCGCTTCGCCCATGCCGCGCGAGGTGACCGAGGTGGTCACGATCTCGCTGGCCACGATGGGCGAGCGCTCGTCGTTGGGCCGCACGCGCAACTGCGCGGCCACGTTCATGTGCACATCGCCGCCCAGCACCAGCACATCCTGCAGGCCCGCCTCGGCGATGCCCGAGAGCAGGCGTTCGCGCGCATGCGGGTAGCCGTCCCAGGCGTCGTTGAAGCTGCTGCGCCCCAGCGGTGTGGCCACGCCCGATGAACTCATTTGCGTGGACTGGCCCAGGATCTTCCAGCGGCGCGCGCTGCGGGTCAGGCCCGCCATCAACCAGGCCTCTTGCTCGGCGCCCAGCATGCTGCGGCTGGCATCCTGCAGGGCCTCGCAGCCCACCACCACGCGCGCACCGCCCCGGTTCGGGTCGGGGCAGGCCTGGTGGCTGCGGTACTGGCGGCAGTCGAGGGTCCAGAGCTCGGCGAGCTGCCCCCAGGCCATGCGGTCGTGGATGCGCATGCGCTGCGGCTGCGCGGCGTCGGGGCCGATGCGCAGCGGCATGTGTTCAAAGTAGGCCTGGTAGGCGGCAGCGCGGCGGCGCAAGAACACCGCCGGATCGCTGTAGCGGTTGTCCAGGTCGTTGGCGTAATCGTTGACCACCTCGTGGTCATCCCAAGTCATCACCCAAGGGTGGGCCGCGTGGCAGGCGCGCAGGTCGGGGTCGCTTTTGTATTGCGCATGGCGCGCGCGGTACTCGTCCAGGGTCTGGGGCACACCGCCCAGGTGCGGGCGCAAGCGGTATTTGGGGTTGCTGCTCTCGTAGATGTAGTCGCCCAGGAACAGCACGAAGTCCAGCTCGCGCTGCGCGATCTCGCGGTGGGCCACGTACCAGCCTTGCTCATAGTGCTGGCACGAGGCCTGCGCGATGCGCAAAAGCGCCACCGGGTCGGTCTCTCGCGGGCTGGTGCGGGTGCGGCCCACCGGGCTGACCGCGCTGCCGCAGACAAAGCGGTACCAGTAGAAGGTGGCCGGCTGCAGG
Organism: Pseudomonadota bacterium; assembly: GCA_039805705.1. Taxonomy (GTDB): domain Bacteria; phylum Pseudomonadota; class Gammaproteobacteria; order Burkholderiales; family Burkholderiaceae_C; genus Limnohabitans_A. Next base: position 5,799 of record JBDLTR010000100.1, on the reverse strand, counting down.
CCTGCGGCGATCAGGTGCACGCTGTGGCCACGCCGCGCATCGGTCTCGACCTGCCACTGGCGCACCGGCTGGCGCAGGGCCTCGTCGGCATACACCTCGCACACCACGGTGTGGGCCTGGCCGTGCAGCGCAGCGTCGGCCTCGGCGATCAGCAGGCGCGTCCAAAGCACCACGCTGTCGGCGCGCGGCTGGCCGCTGGCCACGCCCAGCGCGAAGGGGTCAACCTGCCACTGCGGCCCGGGGGCCGGCCGGCGCCCAGCGGCTTGCGCCGGTGTGGCCCCGGCCCACGCCGCAAGTGCCCAGGCCATGGCCAGGCGGTGCAAGTCACGTCTTTGCATGCTGTGGGGTCCCTGTTTTTTTGGAGGAGGCGGTCAATGCAAATGCAGACGAGGGGGTTCGCGCAGAAAGTCGAGCACCAAGCTGTCAAACGCGTCCGGCGCTTCAAGGTGTTGCCAGTGGCCAACGCCCGGCATCTGCACCCAACGGCTGCCCTGGATTTTGCCGGCCATGCGCGCGATCGCGTCGCCCGTGGCGCGGCGGTCGTATTCACCGGCCAACAACAGGGTCGGCACATGGATCTGGGCCAGCGCCGCATCCCGGTCGAAGCTGGCCTGGGCCTGCAAGGCCCAACGGTAGGTGACGGGCGAGACCTGTGCCATGCAGTGGCGCGCCAAAGCCACCCCTTCGCCCAGCGCCAAAGGCCCGGTCTGCCCGGGCAGCACGGCGTCGGCCAGTTGCCGCATGTCGTGCTGGGCCACACCCTCGAGCTGCGCCAGTTGCACCTGTGCGTCTTCGGCCCAGCCCGAGTCGGGGCCGCTGGTGCTGCCGGTCAGCACCAGGCGGGCGACCAGGTCGGGGCGGCGCATCAGCACCTCTTGCGCCACCATGCCGCCCAGGCCGTGGCCGATCAGGGTGACCGTGCGCTGCGACGCGGGCGCCTCGGGCGTCTGCAAGGCTTCGATCAGGTGGACGCAGCTTTGCGCCAAGCCGCGCACGCCGTACGGCTCGACCGGTGCCGACAGGCCATAGCCGGGCATGTCCCAAGCCACCGCGCGGTAGCCCGCCCAGGCATAGCGTTCGACCTGCGGCGCAAAGCTGCGGTAACCGCCGGCGGCACCGTGCAGCATCAGGACGGTGGGGCCGGCGCCGAGGGCCGAAAAATAGGGCAAGCGCATGCGGCCATGTTAACGGCGCCAGGCCCGTCTGTGGCCCGCGCGCAGACGACAGCAGGCCTGCGCCTTTGCCGCCACAATGCCGCCATGAACAGCCCCGTCCAACGCCGCGAGCACCTCGATGCCCTGGCCATCGGCATCTTGCTGGTGTGCTGCATGTTCTGGGGGTTTCAGCAAATCCTGGTCAAGCTCACGCTGCCCGAGCTGCCGCCGGTGATGCAGGCGGCGATCCGCTGCATTGGCGCCTCGCTCTTGCTGTTGCTGTGGTGCCGCGCGCGCGGCATTGCGCTGTTTGAACGCGACGGCAGCTTGCGCGCGGGCCTGCTCACGGCCTGCCTGTTTGCCGCCGAATTCGCCTGCATTTACCTGGGGCTGCAACACACCGCGGCTTCGCGCTTGACGGTGTTCCTCTACACCTCGCCTTTCTGGGTGGCCGCCTTGCTGCCGCTGTTCGTGAAGTCCGAGCGCCTGCGGCCGCTGCAGTGGCTGGGCCTGGCCTGCGCCTTTGTGGCGGTGGTGTTCGCGCTGCGCGAGGGCCTGGGCGGCGGCAGCGGGCATGGCGATCTGCTGGGCTTGCTGGCCGGCGCGCTGTGGGGCCTGACCACGGTGTCGATCCGCGCGACAGGCCTCACGCGCATCTCGCCCGAGAAGCTGCTGTTCTACCAGGTGGCTTTCACCGGCGTGGCGCTCAGCGCGGTGTCCTGGGCGCTCGGCGAGGTCTGGACCTGGGCCTGGAGCCCTTTTGCCTGGCTGTCGGTGGCGGTGCAAACCGGTGTGGGCGCGTTCGCGAGTTACCTGGCCTGGATGTGGATGCTCGGGCACTACCCGGCCACCAAGATTTCGGCCTTCGTCTTCCTCACGCCGCTGTTCGCGCTGCTGTTTGGCAACCTGATGCTGGGCGAAGCCGTCACCCCCACGCTGCTGATGTCGATGGCCCTGGTGGCCGGCGGCATCGTGCTGGTCAACCGCAAACCGGGCTGAACGCCCACCCTGGAGAGTCCCATGAGCTACCAAGCCCTGCAGATCGACAAAGACGAGGCCGGTTACCGCTGCACGCTGAAAACGCTGGACGACAGCGCGCTGCCCGCGGGCGATGTGACCGTGGCGGTGGGGTACTCGACGGTCAACTTCAAGGACGGCCTGGCCATCACCGGCAAAAGCCCGGTGGTGCGCCAGTTCCCGCTCACGCCCGGCATCGACCTGGCCGGCACCGTGACCGAGAGCACGCACCCGCTGTTCAAGGCGGGCGATGCGGTGCTGCTCAACGGCTGGGGCGTGGGCGAGGGCCACAGCGGTGGCCTGGCGCAAAAGGCCCGCTTGAAGGGCGACTGGCTGATCCACCGGCCCGCGGCTTTCAGCGCACGCCAGGCCATGGCCATCGGCACCGCCGGCTACACCGCCATGCTCTGCGTGATGGCGCTGGAAAAGCACGGCGTCAAGCCCGATCAGGGCGAGGTGCTGGTCACCGGCGCAGGCGGTGGCGTGGGCAGCGTGGCGATCGCGCTGCTGGCGCAGCTGGGCTTTCGCGTGGTCGCCAGCACCGGCCGCTTGCAGGAGGCGGATTACCTGCGCGCGCTGGGCGCCGCCGAGGTGATCGACCGCGCCACGCTCTCGGCACCCGGCAAGCCCTTGGCCAAGGAGCGCTGGGCTGGCGTGGTCGACAGCGTGGGCAGCCACACCCTGGCCAACGCCTGCGCGAGCACGCAATACGGCGGCACGGTGGCGGCCTGTGGCCTGGCCCAGGGCATGGACTTTCCCGCCACTGTCGCGCCGTTCATCCTGCGCGGCGTGACGCTGGCGGGCATCGACAGCGTGATGGCCCCGCGCGCGGTGCGCGAAGCCGCCTGGGCGCGGCTGGCGCGCGATCTGGACGTGGGCAAGCTCGAGGCCATGACACAAGAGGTCGGGCTGGCCGACGCGATCGGCCTGGGTGCGCAGATTTTGGCGGGCCAGGTGCGCGGGCGGGTCGTGGTCAACGTGAACCGCTGAGCTGCTGTTCCTGTTCCGCCGTGCTTTGGCCAGGGCAGGCAGGCTCCTCATGGTGCGGGGTACGCACAAATCGTCGCCCACCTGCCCTGGCCAAAGCGCGGCTGCCTGGCTGGAGGGCGAGTCGAAAAAAGCGACTCGCGGATAATCACTGGTTTCGCATTCGCTACGGAGAACAACATGAGCACCTTCGTCACCACCGGCGCCCGCGCCACCGGCCTGGCCACGCTGGCCGCCGACGGCACCGTTTTGGACACCTGGTTCCCGGCCCCCGAGCTGGCCGAGGGCATTGCGGCCAGCGGCAGCCAGCGCCTGTCCGAAGCCGAGGCGGTGGCTGCCCTGGGCGCCGCTGTGGCCAAGGCCCTGGCGCCCTGCGCCGTGCGTGGCGCCACCGTGGTGGCCGTGCGCACCCAGATCAAGAGCCTGGCCGATGCGCCCACCGACACGCACGACGCCTACCTGCGCCTGCACCTGCTGAGCCACCGCCTGGTACAGCCGCACGGCGCCAACGTGAGCGGCATCTTTGGCCTGCTGGCCAATGTGGCCTGGACCAACTTCGGACCGTGTGCGATCGCCGATGTGCCCGCGGCACGCCTGCGCGCGCGCGCTGCTGGCCGCATGCTGGAAGTCAAGGGTGTGGACAAGTTCCCGCAGATGACCGACTACGTGATCCCTTCGGGCGTGCGCATCGCGAATGCCGACCGCGTGCGCCTGGGCGCGCACCTGGCCAGCGGCACCACCGTCATGCACGAGGGCTTTTGCAACTTCAACGCCGGCACCCTGGGCGCCAGCATGGTCGAAGGCCGCATCAGCGCGGGCGTGGTGGTCGATGACGCCAGCGACATCGGCGGCGGCGCGTCCATCATGGGCACGCTCTCGGGTGGTGGCAAAGAAGTCATCAAAGTCGGCAAGCGCTGCCTGCTCGGCGCCAACGCCGGCATCGGCATCTCGCTGGGCGACGATTGCGTGGTCGAAGCCGGCTGCTACGTCACCGGCGGCAGCCGCGTGCAGCTGCCCGACGGCAGCGTGATCAAGGCCAAAGAACTGTCGGGCAAGAACGGCATCCTGTTCCGCCGCGATTCGCAGACCGGCGCCCTGCACGCGATCCCCCGCAACAAGAGCTGGGGCGAGCTCAACGCCGAGCTGCACAAGAACTGAGGTCCGCCATGGCACTGCCCCAGAACCTCTCGGTCCAAGTCGGTGTGGCCAGCGCTGTGTGGCTGATCGCGGCGACGGTGGCCAGCCATTTTTGGTGGGCGGGCGTGCCTTGGGGGGTGGCCCTGCTGTTGGCGGCCATGGCCGAGCTGATCGTGCTGACCTTGCTGCTGCTGGGCAGCACCTTGCACGACCCGGTCAAGCGCTGGGAACTGCCGCCCAACCCGGCTATGGCACAAACCGGCTGGCGCGGCCAGCTGGCCAGGGTGCAGCAGCTGGGCAGCGCGCTGGGCCAAGCGGTGCTGCACAAGCTGCGGCGTCGCCCCGCCAAGGTGTGACCTCGGGGGCTAGGCACGCGCCCAAAGCCGCCCCCCTTCAGGAACCCGCCATGCCGCCAGACCACGCCGTTCGCATCGACCGCCGCCAAGCGTCGCAATGGCTGGCGGCCAGCGCCTTGGCCGCCACGGGCTTGGCCGCCGCCCAAACGCCGTCAGAGGCGGCGCTCGAGGCACGCGCCCCCGCGATGCCCGCACTGGGCACGCGCCTGCAGGTGCCCGACATCGCTTTGCTCGACGGCACGCCCTTTCATGCCACACCTGGCCAGCCCTTGCTGATTTACTGGTGGTCCAGCACCTGTCCGTTTTGCGCGCAGCAAAGCCCGGCCATGCAAGCGCTGTGGCAAGCGCAACAGGCGCGGGGGCTGCAGATGCTGGCGCTGTCGATCGACAAGAGCGCCCAGGAGGCGCGCGCCTACCTGCGCCGCAAGGGTTACAGCTTTCCGGCCGCCTGGGCCAGCGCCGAGTGGCGCCGCGCCTTTCCCAAACCCAAGGGCTTGCCGATCACGCTCTTGCTCGACCGCCAGCAGCAGCTGGTGCTGGCGGAAAAAGGCCAGATGTTCGACGAAGACGTGCAGGCCATCGCCCGCCTGGTCTGAGGCGAGGCCTCAGGCGCTGCGCGCCAGGTGCTCGCGCGCCAGGTTCACATACCAGTCGAGGCAGCCGGGGTTGGCCATGGCCTCTTTGTTGACGACCTTCTCCAGCGGGTGACCCAGCATGAGTTTCTTGATCGGCAACTCCTGCTTCTTGCCCGAGAGCGTGCGCGGGATTTCGGCGACCTGGAAGATCTCGTTGGGGATGAAGCGCGGGCTCAGCGCGGTCTTGATCGCCTCGTGGATGCGCTTTTTCAAGGCCTCATCCAGCGTGGTGCCCGCACGCAGCACCACGAAGAGCGGCATGTAGCTCTCTTTGCCCAGGTACTCGAGGTCGACCACCATCGAGTCCATCACCTCGGGCAAGGCCTCGACGGCGCTGTAGAGCTCGCTGGTGCCCATGCGCAGGCCGTGGCGGTTGATGGTGGCGTCGCTGCGGCCAAAGATCACGCAGCCCTCGCCCTGGCCTTGCGCGTCGCCGATGCGCAGCCAGTCGCCGTGGCGCCACACCCCGCCCATCTCGGGCGGGCCGTCGCCACCGCCGGGCTTGCGGCCGTG
>JBDLTR010000099.1:0-4296 GCA_039805705.1 Pseudomonadota bacterium | reverse complement strand
CAAGGGGGTGTGCAAGGTTCACGGTGCGGTCTCGTTGGGCCATCGGGGCCTGGTTTCAGCGGTTGTCGGGGGGCGTGCTGCGCGCACTGCGCAACTGCCAGGCGCCCAGGGCTTTGGCGTGCTCGCTGCGCACCGCCAGCGCTTCGAGCTGGGTGGCCTTGAGCGTGCGGCGTGCATCGAGCAGGTCGGTCAGCGTCAGGCCGCCCTTGGCGTAAGCGAACTCGGCCTGGTCGGCCACGCGCTGGGCTTGCGGCAAGATCTGCGTTTCGTAGGTCTCCAGCCGCGTGCGGTGGGCCAGCCAGCCCTGCCACAGCAGCTGCAGTTCGGCGCGGCCTTGCACCAAAGTTTTGTCGAGCAGGTCTTGGGCTTGCTGTGCTTGTGCCAGGGCGCGCGCGACCTCGCCGTCAAAGCGGGAGCCCCCGTAGAGCGGCACCGAGATGCGCAGGGCCAGCAGCCGGTTGGTGCGCGTGCCGTCGGGGTAATGGTCGAGCGTGGCACCCAGGGTCGGGTCGGCCCGGTTGAGCGCTTGCGCACCCTCGACCAGCGCTTGCGCCGTGGCCAGGCGCGCGCGCGCGGCCAGCACATCGGGGCGTTGCTCAAGCAAAGTCTCGAAGTCGGGTGCGCTGGCGCTGGGCGCCAGCGGCCAAGGACCGCGGGCTTGCCAACCGGCCGCGGGCGCGCTTTGGCCGATCCAGCCGGCCAAGACCTGCGAGGCCTGCTGCAGCGCCAAGCGCGCCGACTGCAGATCGGCCTGCGCGCGTTCGGACTCGATGCGGGTGCGCGCCGCGTCCTGCGCCGAAATGTCGCCGGCTTTCAAGCGCAGCTCGGCGCTGCGCGAGAGGGCTTGGGCGCTGTCGGCCAGGGTCTGCATCGCCGCCAGACGCTCCTGGGCGGCCAGCAGCTCGTAATAGGCACCCAGGGCGCCGATCTGTTGCTGAATCCCCATGTCTTGGCTGTCGGCCTGTGCGGCTTGCGCCGCGCGTTCGGCGGCTTCGGTGCGCAGGCCGCGTTTGTTGCCGCGCTCCCAAGTCCAGTCCAGTCCCAGCGCTTTGTCGAGCCGGCGGTCGTTCCAGTAGGAACCGGTGCCGGTGCCGCGTTGCAGGTCGATCGACGAGGCCCCGGCCGACAAGGTGGGCGCAGGCGCGCGGTTGGCCGAGAGCACATCGGCGCGTGCGGCGTCGGCGGCGCGGCGTGCGGCCTGCGCGTCGGGGTTTTGGCGGGCGGCCTGCAGCACTTGCGGCAAGTCCAGCACCTGGGCGGTGGGGCCCACCCCTTGGGCCAGGGCCAGCGCAGCGGACAGGGCCCAGCCCAGCCCGCCCCCAAACAAGTGTCGTATGCTCATGCCCTGTTTATCCGGCGGGCCACCTGACCAGCACCTGACCGCCTGTCGCCCGCCCGACTCGCCCTTGCCCATGCGCATCCTTTTGGTCGAAGACGATCCCGTGCTGCAAGCCGTGATGCACCGCAGCCTCAGCGACAGCGGCCACCGCGTCGACGCCGCCGGCGATTTGGCCACCGCCGCCCATTGGTGGCGGGTGCAGCCCTTTGACGCGGTGCTGCTGGACCTGAACCTGCCGCTGGACACGCGCGCAGGTGCCGGCATGGGCAGTGGTTTGACCCTGCTGCGCGAGCAGCGCGCGCGCGGGGACAAAACCCCGGTGCTGGTGCTCACGGCGCGCAACCGCACCGACGAACGCATCGCTGGCCTGGACGCTGGCGCCGACGACTATCTGGGCAAGCCTTTTGAGCTGGCCGAGGTCGAGGCCCGGCTGCGCGCCCTGGTGCGGCGCAGCCAGGGCGCCGATGACCGCGTGCAGGTGGGCCAACTGCTGCTCGACCGCCAGGCGCGCCAGGTGCAGTTGGCCGGCCAAGCCCTGGCCTTGCCCGCGCGCGAATACGAGGTGTTGCACGAGCTGCTGTCGCCGCCGGGCCGCACCGTGAGCAAGAAAGACCTGTCGGACAAGCTGTCGGATTTGCAAGACAGCCTCAACGACAACGCGCTCGAGGCCTTCATCTCTCGCCTGCGCAAAAAACTGCAAGGCTCGGGCGCCTCGATCCGCACCTTGCGCGGCCTCGGTTACCGCATCGAGGAGGCGCCCGGCGAATGAACATCCCGTCCATGCGCGTTCGGCTCTTGCGCCATGTGATCGTGCCCTTGGCCATCACCTGGTTGCTGGGCACCGTGGTGGCCCTGGCGGTGGCCCGCTACTTCACGCAGCAGGCGTTTGACCGCGCCCTGCTCGACGACGCCTACGCCGTGGCCAGCCATGTGCGCCATGCCGAAGACGGGGGCCTCACCTTGGGCCTGACCGCTGCCGAAATGGGCACGCTGCTGTTCGACCAAAACGAATCGCTGTATTTCGCGGTCTACCAGGCCGATGGGCGTTTGCTCGCGGGCCACCCCGGTTTGTCGCTGCCCGACATGGCCGAGCAGCAGAGGCCCTTGTTCACCGAGGCCCGTTTTCAAAACCAGACGCTGCGCGTGGTCGCGCTGGCGCGCACCCGGCCCGCGCAGTTCAAGGTGGTGGTGGGGCAAACCACCCGCAGCCAACAGCACCTGTTCCAGCGCTTGCTGTTTTTCTCGATCGCGCCACAGCTGCTGCTGCTGGCCTTGTTGGCGTTGTGGTTGCGCCGCGCCATCCAGCGCGATGTGCAGCCCCTGAGCGATCTGGAGCGCGCGCTGGCGCAGCGCGACGCGCGTGACCTGACGCCGGTGGCGGTGTCCACGCGCACCCGCGACGTGCGCCGCCTGGCCGAAGCCATCAACGATTTGCTCGCGCGCATCGACCGCGCGGTGCGCGCGCAAAAAGAATTCACCGGCAACGTCGCGCACGAGCTGCGCACACCGCTGGCCGGCATCCGCGCGCTGGCCGAATACGGCCTTTCGCAGGGCGAACCGGCGGTCTGGCGCGAGCAGTTGCAGAGCATCGCGCAAAGCCAGGCGCGCGCCAGCCACCTGGTCGATCAATTGCTGGCCTTGGCGCTGGCCCAGGAGGCGCAAGAGGCCCTGCAACCGCAAGCCTTGCAGCTGGAGGAGGTGGTGCGCGACGCGCTGCTGCGCCACCTGCACCGCGCCGACAGCTTGGGTGTGGACCTGGGCGCCCGCGGGCTCGACGCCCCCCAGCCCTTGCTGGCGCAGCGCGCCCTGCTCGAAGGCGTGCTCGACAACCTGATCGACAACGCTCTGCGCTATGGCCGCCCGTCAGACGCCAGCCTTGCGCGCGTGACAGTGGACATCTCTACACAGGACAGCGGGCGCGTGTGCCTGTCGGTCCTGGACAACGGGCCGGGCCTGGGCGAGCGCGAGCGTGACCGTTTGCTGCAGCGCTGGGCACAGGGGCCCGCCGGCGAGGCGCTGGGCCAGGGCTCGGGCCTGGGCCTGGCCATCGTGGCCGAATACGCACGCATCCTGGGCGCCACACTCAGCCTGGACGCCGCAGAAGACGGGCGTGGCCTCCGGGTGAGCCTGCTGCTGCCTCAGCCCAGCATCGGGTAGTCCAGATAACCCGCATCGCCGCCGCCATACAGCGTGGCGCGGTCGAGCGCGTTGAAGGGGCCGCCTTGTTTCAGCCGCGCACCCAGGTCGGGGTTGGCAATGAAGGGGCGGCCAAAGGCCACCAGGTCGGCACCGCCGGCCAGCGACTGTTCGGCCAGCGGCAGGTCGTAGCCGTTGTTGACCATCCAGGCGCCTTGCCCGCCGGCCTGCCGATACGCTTGGCGCAGCGCGGCGTAGTCAAACGGCGTCGGGCCTTGCTGGTGGTCGCGCGGGCCGCCGGTCGAGCCTTCAATCACGTGCACATAGGCCAGGCCCAGCGGCGCCAGCTGGCGCACCACATGCTCGAACAGCGGCTGGGGCAGCTCGTCGCTGGCGTCGTTGGCGGGGGTGACGGGCGAGAGGCGAATGCCGGTGCGGCCACCGCCAATTTCGGCCACTACGGCCTGCATCACTTCTTCGAGGAAGCGCGCGCGGTTTTCGACCGAACCGCCGTAGGCGTCGCTGCGCTGGTTGCTGCCGCTGCGCAGGAACTGGTCGATCAGGTAACCATTGGCGGCGTGCACTTCCACGCCGTCAAAGCCGGCCGCGACCGCGTTGGCTGCGGCGCGGCGGTAGTCCTGCACGATGCCAGGCAGCTCGGCCGCTTCGAGTGCGCGGGGCGCAGAGGTTTCGACAAACTGGGCCTGGCCATCGACCAGTAGCACGGTCTTGGTCTTGGCGGTGATGGCCGAGGGCGCGACGGGCGCGGCACCGCCGGGTTGCAGGGTGGTGTGCGAAACGCGGCCCACATGCCACAGCTG
>JBDLTR010000098.1:0-7306 GCA_039805705.1 Pseudomonadota bacterium | reverse complement strand
CTGAAGGCGCTGACCGATGAAATGGCGGCGCTCGAAGAGCGCTGGATGGCGCTGTCGGAACAGCTGCAGCAGATGCAGGCCTGAACGAGAAAAAAGCGGACAAAGAAAAAGCCCGGTGTGTTCGCACACCGGGCTTTTGTAGGGGTGGTAGGACGTGCAGGATTCGAACCTGCGACCAACGGATTAAAAGTCCGCTGCTCTACCAACTGAGCTAACGTCCCACACGGCCCTCAAGGCGGGCTTGAAGGCAAAAAAAATCACCCGGTCAAAATGTTTGCCGGGCGACTTTGGAGTGGTAGGACGTGCAGGATTCGAACCTGCGACCAACGGATTAAAAGTCCGCTGCTCTACCAACTGAGCTAACGTCCCACTCTTCCCAGCGTTGCCGCTGAGCCTTGCATTATAGCGTCATTTTTCAGGCCTTCCGAGGCTGGGCCAACATATTCATCGCCTCGGTCGCCGCACACAGGCCAAAGGTGGCGGTGACCCCGACGAGGGAGCCATAGCCATGGCAGTTGAGCGTGCCATCGCCCCCCAGCGCACACGAGGCATCGGGGCCCGCCACCGGCTCGCGGCTGAACACGCAGCGCAGGCCGATGCGTTTGCCCTCCTTGGGGGCACCGTGGTGTTTGCGCAGGCGGTAGCGCAATTGCGCGAGCAGCGGGTCGTGCGTGACCTGGGCCAGGTCCTGGATGTCGACCGCATGGGCCAGGCGCTTGCCGCCCGCTGCGCCCACACACACAAACGGCAGTTTTTCGCGCATCGCCCACAGGGCCAGGGCGAGCTTGGCTTTGGGTTGGTCGCAGGCGTCGATCAGCGCGTCGGGACGCTCGCGCAGCAGGCCGGGCCAGTTCTCGGGCGAGACGAAATCGTCCACCAGATCAACCTGGCAAGCCGGATGGATCTGCGCGATGCGCTCGCGCATGGCCTCGATCTTGGACTGGCCCAAGGTGTCACTGAGCGCATGGATCTGGCGGTTGATGTTGGACTCGGCGATGTGGTCCATGTCGATCAGCGTCAGACGTGCGATGCCGCTGCGCGCCAGGGCCTCGGCCGCCCAGGAGCCCACGCCGCCGATGCCCACCACTGCCACGTGTGCATTGCGCAAGCGCTGCGCAGCCTCCACCCCATACAGGCGCTGCAGGCCACCGAAGCGGCGATCCTCATCGACCTGTGCCATCGCCTCAGTCCCGCTCCGCCAGCCACAGCTGCACGCGCAGCGTGAGCCAACAGCCCAGCACCATGGCGGCCACCGCCAACAGGCTGCCCCAGTTCAGTGTCGACACGCCGGTGATGCCCTGGCCAAAGCTGCAACCCATGGCGTAGACGCCGCCCATGCCCATCAGCAGCGCACCGACCAAATGGCGCGCCAGGTCAGAAGTGCGGCTGAACCCTTCCCAGCGCCACTCGCCGCGCAGCCAAGCGCTCAGGCCTGCCCCCAGCACCACGCCGGGCACCAGGGCCATGCCAAAAGTCAGACGCAGGCCCAGGTCGGCAGCATGGGCAAACAGATCGAGCCATTGCGCCAGGGGAGCGGTGAAACTCAGCCCCTCCATGCGGCCACTGCCCGTGGCCACGAACACGGCGTCCAGGGTGTCGGGATGCTCGGGCACAAAACCCCAGACACCGCTGACCCACCAGGCCAGCAAGAGCACCAGGCCAATGCCCAGACCAGCTTGCAGCGGCGCCCCCGAGCGCAGCCGCGCATCGCGCGCCACCCACAGCAGCAGGGGCACACCGATCAGCAAAGCCGCCGCCAGCACCCCTTGCTCAAAGCCCAGACCCGCCTGCGCAGCCAGCCACTGACCGACAAAGGGTCCGCTGGCCACGCCGGTGTTCACGGTCTCCAGCTCGGCCCGCAGCAAGGCAGGAGCACCGCGCAAAGCCCCCAAAGCACCCAAGGCCAGGAAGACCAAGACCACCAGGGCCTTGAGGCTGCCACCGGCCAAGCGCACCAGGTTCTTGGTCGGGCAGCCCGAGGCCAGCACCATGCCAACGCCCAACACAAAACCGCCCAAGGCGTACGACAACCAGGGAAAGCGCTCGGCCGCATAAATGCTCGCGCGCGGGTCCATGAAACCGAACACCGCCGCCAGGGCGAGTCCCAGCATGCCGACCACCACGGCGAGCACCCATTGCCGCAGGCGCATGGCGTCGCCCATGAGCACCAGGTCGCTGATCGCGCCCATGGTGCAAAAGTGGGTGCGCTGGATCAGGCCACCGAGCAGCATGCCCAGCAAGAACGCCAGGCCCAGCACCTGGTGGACCAGGGCTTGCAGCTCCTGGGAATTCACGCCGGGCGGCCCTCAGCGCAGCTTGGCCAGCCGGTCTTTGGCGGCCTGGGCCGCGTCCGACTGCGGATGGGTTTTGACCAGGTCTTCCAGCGTCTTGCGTGCGGCCTTGCTGTCCTTGAGCTCCAGCTGCACGTTGGAGATGGCCAGCATCGCCTCAGGGGCACGCAGGTGGGCCGGCGCCAGGTTCAGCATCTGCCTGAACTGGGCCAGCGATTCCTTGTAGTCCTTGGTGGCATAAGACGCATTGCCCAGCCAGAACAAGGCCGAGGGCAAATAGCCGCTCTTGGTGTGGCGCAGCACAAAGCGCTGCAAGGCGCTTTGCGCGGCCGCAAAGTCGCCCTTGCGGAAGACCTCGAGCGCGGCCTCGTAGTCGCGCTTTTCGCTCTGCTCGGCTTGGAATTCCTGGCCATCGAGTTTGACCGCGACCGGCTCAAAGCGGCGCAGGCGCTCGTCGATGCCCGATTGCACATCGCGTTGCTGCTGCTGCATGTCCGAGACGTCGCGCGCGAGCTGCTCTTGGCTGCCGCGCGTTTTGCTCAGGTCCGCGCGCAAGGCATCGATCTGGCCTTGCATGTCGACCAGGACCCGGCGCAGTTGCGCCAGGTCATCCGTTTGCGCCTTGCTGGCGTTGCTGACCGACTCCATGCGCTGGCGCAAGTCCAGGATGGCGCGTCGTGCTTCCTCGTCCTCAAACAAACCCGCCTGTGCCGAGCCGACGGCCAGCAGGGCCAGGCTCAGCAGGGCTGCGCGGGAACTGGTCAGTGCGGTGTGCATGCGCAGGCTCAGTACTTGAATTCAACGCGGCGGTTCTTGGCGTAGGCCGACTCGTCCGCGCCTTGCGCCGCCGGCTTTTCCTTGCCGTAGCTCACGGCTTCGACCTGGCTGTCAGAGACGCCCAGCTGCACCAGTCGGCGCTGCACCGCCTCGGCACGCTTTTGGCCCAGGGCCAGGTTGTATTCGCGACCGCCGCGCTCGTCGGTGTGGCCTTCGAGCATGGCCTTGCGTTGCTTGTTGGCCTGCAGGAATCTGGCGTGCGCTTCGATCACCGGACGGGCTTCGGCGCGGATCTCAAAGCTGTCGTAATCGAAATACACCACATGGGGCGTGTTGATCGGGCCGATGCCGGCGCCGGCTTGCTTGGCCTCGACCTTGGCCACGCCCGAGCTGTTGTCCTGGCCCGAGCCCAGGCCGCTGGCGCTGGCGGCCTTGTCTTCGACCGGCACGTCGTTGAGCTTGACGCCCGAGGCACAGCCGGCCAGCAAGGCGGCCAAAACGGTGGTGACGAGCAGGGTTTTGCGCATGGTGTTCTCCAAAAAAAAGATGCGGGAATCAAACAATCATTTGCGGGCGGGGCCCCAGTCGGGCTCGCGGATGTCGCCACCCTGCCCGGACAGGCGGGCCTTGATGCGCCCATCGACGGTGGTGGTCATCAAGGCTTCGCGGCCCTGGGCCAGGGTGGCGTAGACGATCAGGCGGCTGTTGGGGGCGAAATTGGGCCGTTCGTCGGCGCCGGTGTCGGTGATGGCGCTGGCCTGGCCCGTGCTCAAGTCCATCACATGGAGCTTGAACTGCCCGCCGACACGGCTGACGTAGGCCAACCAGCGGCCATCGGGGCTGGGTGCAGGCGAGATGTTGTAGTTGCCGGTGAAGCTCACGCGCTCGGCCGGCCCACCCTGGGCCGGCATGCGGTAAATCTGCGGGCTGCCGCCGCGGTCGCTGACGAAATACAGCGCCGTGCCGTCGGCCGAAAACGCGGGTTCGGTGTCGATGCCGACCGAGGTGGTCAGGCGGCGCGCCTCGCCCGAGCCCAGGTCGATGCGAAACAGCTGAGAACCGCCTTCACGGCTGAGCGTGGCCACCAGGCTGCGGCCATCGGGTGACCAGGCCGGCGCGCTGTTGGAGCCCCGGAAATTGGCGATCACGCGGCGCTGACCAGAGGCGATGTCGTGCACATAGATCACCGGCTTGCGGCTCTCGAACGAGACGTAAGCGAGCTGGTGGCCGGAGGGTGACCAGGAGGGCGAGATGATGGGCTCAGGGCTGGTCAAGGCGGATTGGGCACCTTCGCCATCAGAGTCGGCCACCCAGAGGTGGTAACGCGGGCCCGCTTTGGTCACATAGGCGATGCGCGTGGCGAAGGCGCCGGGCGTGCCCGTGAGCTGCTGGTAGACCCAATCGGCCAGCCGGTGCGCGGCTTGGCGCAAATCGGCCGCCGGCACGGCATCGCGGAATTCGCCTTTTTCCTGGCCTTTGACCACGTCCCAGAGCTTGGCGCGCAGGTCGTAGCGGCCGTCGGCCAGGCGCTGGATGCTGCCGGCCACCAGGGCATCGGCAGCGCGCTGGCGCCAATCGGACCACTCGGGGCGGCTGAGCTCGTCGAGGCTTGCACCCGCCGCATCCAGGCCTTTGAACTGGCCGCTGCGCTCCAGATCGGCCTGGACAATGGCCGCGATTTTGTGTGGGCTGGCCGACTCGCCTTTGAGCGGCGCCACCACGATGGGCATTTGGGTCATGCCCACACCCGTGACCTCGACGCGGAACTGGGCCATGGCCGGCAGGGCCAACAACAGCCACAAAGCGGCACAACAACGGAAAAACTGCAGGCGAGCCATCGGGGAAGACGCGGGTGTTTCAGACAAGGCGTGATCGTACACCGCCAACACCTGAGGTTTTCCCTGCAAAGGGTGGATTTCGCTTGCATTTGCTCACGATTTCAGGGGCCGACCCCTTGCCGGCAGGCCTTGCAAGCCGCTGCTTACAATGGCCAGCGTGACCGACGCGCCCACTTCCCCCCTCTGGCCCCGCCTGCAGCGCATCCTGCCGTATTTCAGCCCATCCTGGGGCTACGCGCTCTTGGCGGTGCTGGCCAGCATCGGGGCGGCGGCCACAGAGCCGCTGATCCCGGCCCTCTTCAAGCCGCTGCTGGACAAAGGCTTTTCGCCCGACGGCTTTCCCCTGTGGATGATCCCGCTGGCCCTGGTGCTGCTGTTTTTGCTGCGGGGCACGGCGCATTTCGTGGGGCAGTACGCCCTCACCCGGATCGCCAACGACGGCGTCGAGCGGCTGCGCAACGAGCTGTTCGCGCGCCTGACGCGGGCCGACCTGGGCCTGTTTTCGCGCCAATCGGCCAGCAGCCTGTCCAACGCCCTGGTATACGAGGTGCAGTCGGGCGCCACCATGCTGGTCGGCGCCTTCACCGATGTGCTGCGCGACGGCTTCACCCTGATCGCGCTGCTGGCCTACCTGTTTTGGCTGAACTGGCAGCTCACGCTCTTGGTCCTCACCGTGGTACCGGCCTTGGCCTGGATCATGAAAAAGCTCTCGAGCCGCCTGTACCGGCTGACGCGCGAGAGCCAGCTGGCCACCGACGACCTGGCCTATGTGGTCGAAGAAAACGTGTTGGCGCACCGCGTGGTGCGCCTGCACGCCGCGCAGGACAGCCAGATCCAGCGTTTTGCTGGCCTGGGCCAGCGCCTGCGCCGCCTGGCCCTGAAGTCCACCGTGGCGGCCGCGGCCATGACGCCGCTGACCCAGCTGATCTCGGCCCTGGGCCTGTCGCTGGTGGTGGTGCTGGCGCTGGTGCAGTCGCGCCAGGGCATCAACGGCGCCACCGTCGGCAGTTTTGTCGCCTTCATCACCGCCATGCTGATGCTGATCTCGCCGATCCGCAAACTCTCGGACGTGTTCAACCCGGTCACGCGGGGCCTGGCCGGGCTTGAGCGTGGCCTTGAGCTGATGGGCGACACCCCCGCCGAAAGCAGCGGTCAGCACCGCAGCGCGCGCGCGCAGGGGCGCATCGAGTGGCGGGCCGTGTCGCTGCAGTACAAGCCCGATGTGGCGCCGGCCCTGGATGGCATCGACCTGTGCGTGCAGCCCGGTGAGGTGGTGGCCCTGGTGGGCAGCTCGGGGGCCGGCAAAACCACCTTGGTGCAAACCTTGCCGCGCTTTGCACAACCCACGCAAGGCCAGGTCTTGCTCGACGGGGTGGCGCTGCCCGCCTGGTCACTCGATGCCTTGCGCCAGCAAATCGCCATGGTCAGCCAGGACGTGGTCATGCTCAACGACACGGTGGCTGCCAACGTGGCCCTGGGCCAGGCCATCGACCCCGCCCGCGTGCAAGCCTGCTTGCAAGCCGCCAACCTGTGGGGGCATGTGTCGCAACTGCCGCAAGGCATGGACAGCCTGATCGGGCACAACGCCAGCCAGCTCTCTGGGGGCCAACGCCAGCGCCTGGCGATCGCCCGCGCGCTCTACAAGGACGCGCCGATCCTGGTCCTGGACGAAGCCACCTCGGCCCTGGACAACGAATCGGAACGCCTGGTGCAAGAGGCCTTGCAGGCCCTGATGCGCGGACGCACCACCCTGATCGTGGCGCACCGCCTCTCGACCATCGAGCACGCGGACCGCGTGGTCGTGATGGAGCGCGGGCGCATCGTCGAGCAAGGCACCCCGGCCGCCTTGTTGTCGGCCGGTGGCGCCTACAGCCGCTTGCACCAGCGCGGCGAATTCAACCCACCCGCCCACACCTGAAGCGGCGGCTCAGAGCAGCACGATGTCGAACTGCTCGGGGCCCATGGCGCCCTCCGCCTGCAGCGAAATCGGTTTGGCGATGAAGTCCGACAGGCCCGCCAAGTGCGGGCTCTCCTCATCGAGCAGCAGGTCGATCACGGCCGGTGCGGCCAGCACGCGGAATTCGCGCGGGTTGAACTGGCGCGCCTCGCGCAGGATCTCGCGCAGGATTTCGTAGCACACCGTGCGCCCGGTCTTGACCACCCCGCGCCCGTCGCAGGTGGGGCAGGGTTCGCACAGCATGTGCGCCAGGCTCTCGCGCGTGCGCTTGCGCGTCATCTCCACCAGCCCCAGCTGCGTGAAGCCGCTCACCGTGGTGCGCGTGCGGTCGCGCGCGAGCGCCTTGTTGAACTCCGCCAGCACCGCCGCGCGGTGGTCCGGATTGTCCATGTCGATGAAATCGATGATGATGATCCCGCCCAGATTGCGCAGCCGCAGTTGCC
>JBDLTR010000097.1:0-5246 GCA_039805705.1 Pseudomonadota bacterium | reverse complement strand
TGCACCGCCAGCGCGGTCACGCGGTGCCGGTGTTGCCGGTGGACCTGATGCGGCGGCCGCTGTTCAGCCTGTCGGTCTTCACCGCGTTTTGCTCTTTCGCCACGCAGGGCCTGGCCTTTGTCGCCTTGCCCTTCTTTTTCCAGAAGCAGCTGGGCAGGCCCGCTGTGGAGACCGGCCTGCTCATGTCGGTGTGGGCCTTGATGGTGGCTTTGACCGCCCCTGTGGCGGGGCCGCTGTCCGACCGCTACCCGCCGGCCATCCTCTGCGGCCTGGGCCTGGGGCTGCTGAGCCTGGGCATGGCCGGGCTGGCCGCGATCGGCCCGCAGGTGCCCCTCGGCCTGATGGCGGTCTGCATGGCGGTGTGTGGGGTGGGCTTTGGGCTGTTCCAGTCGCCCAATCTGCGGGCCATCATGTCCAGCGCGCCGGCCCAGCGCGCGGGCGGCGCCAGCGGCATGGTGGCGTTGGCACGGCTGACCGGCCAGGCCAGCGGTGCCGCGCTGGTGGCGCTGTGCTTCAACCTGTTCGGCCCCTGGGGCGCCGGGCGGGCCTTGGTGCTGGGCGCGCTCACCGCTGGGCTCGGCGCCGTGTTCAGCCTGGCGCGTTTGCGGGTGGATCGCGCTTGAGGGCAAGGTGGCCTGCAAGCTGTTAGTCTGGCGGCCATGATCGAGCTCTACACCGCCGCCACGCCCAACGGGCACAAGGTCTCCATCGCGCTCGAAGAGCTGGGTTTGCCCTACACGCTCCAGGTGCTCGACCTGGCGGCGGGTGAGCAGAAAACGCCGGCCTTTCTGGCGATCAACCCGAATGGCCGCATCCCGGCCATCGTCGATCGGGGGGCGGGCGACTTCGCGGTGTTTGAGTCGGGGGCCATCCTCGTCTACCTGGCCGAAAAAACCGGCCGCCTCATGCCCAGCGATCCGCAGGGCCGCTCGCGCGTGATGCAGTGGTTGATGTTCCAGATGGGTGGGGTGGGGCCGATGATGGGCCAGGCCAATGTGTTCTTCCGCTACTTTCCCGAAAAGATCCAGCCGGCGATCGACCGCTACCAGGGCGAGAGCAAGCGCCTGCTGCGTGTGCTCGATGGCCACTTGCAAGACCACGAGTACCTGGCCGGCGATTATTCGATCGCCGACATCGCCAACTGGGCCTGGGTGCGCACGCACCGCTGGTCGGGCGTGGACGTGGGTGACCTGCCGCACCTGCAGCGCTGGCTGGCGGCCATCCGTGCGCGCCCGGCGGTGCAGCGCGGCATCGAGGCGCCGCCCTCGCCCATGAGCCTGTCCAAAGACGGCGATGCCGCGGCCCGGCAATTTTCTGAACGCGCGCGCACCCTGGTCGAGACCGGTCGCGCCCACCAGGACCCCGCATGAAACTCTACAGCGCCCACCGCGCCCCCAGCCCCCGACGCGTGCTGATGTTCATGGCCGAAAAAGCCATCACCGGCATCGAGATCGTCAACGTGGACCTCAACAGCGGCGAGCACCGCAGCGCCGACTACCGGGCCAAGAGCCCGCTGGCCAAGGTGCCGGCGCTGGTGCTCGACGATGGCCGGGTGCTCACCGAAACCCGCGCCATCTGCACCTGGCTGGAAGGCCGTTGGCCCGAGCACAACCTGATGGGCGTGGACGCCGACGAGCGTGCCTTCATCGAGATGGCCGACCGCCGTGTCGAGCTGTACCTGATGGGCGGCATGGCCAACTGCATCCGCCACACCCACCCGGGCCTGGCCGCGCTCGAGCAACCCCAGTTTCCCGACTTTGGCCGCTCGCAAGGCGAGAAGGTGCGCGAGATCGCCCGCTGGTTTGACGAATGGCTGCAGCAGCACCCCTGGATGGCGGGCGAGCGCCTGACCATCGCCGACATCACCGCGTTTTGCGCGGTGGAGTTTGCGCGCTTGATGAAATTCTCGCCCGGCGAAGAAAGCTTGCATGCGCTGCAAGCTTGGCGCGACCGCATGGCCGAGCGGCCCAGCGCCAAAGCCGTGTGAGGGTTTGAGCGCTCAGGCCTGGGCGCGCTGCCACAGCGCCAGGCCGCGCTGGGCTTTGCTGGCGTCCGAGGGTGTGAGGGCCAAGGGACCACCGGGCGCGGCGCGCAAGGCCTCGGCCAGCGTGTGCAAGGCGGCCTCGGGGCCGCTCAACAGTTCAAGTTCCAGCTCCAGCAAGGCCTCGGTCCAGTCGGTGCCCGGCACATGGATGCGCCCCTGGTCGAGCGCGAGCTCGATGCGCGCACCGGCATGTTCGATCACCCAGCGCTGGCGGTCGAAGTCGGTCGCAAACAGGGGCTGCAGCTGTGCGCGCAGCGCCATCAGTTCAGCGGCCAGTGCCACGTCATCGACCAGCGCCGCAACATCGAGCGCACCCGGCGTGGTCGGGCCTTCCCATTCCTGCCGGCGCGACAGGCCCCCCGTGCTGCTGCCCGCGGTCTTGACGGTCAGCAGCCACTGATCGCCCGCGAGCCGCTCGCGCACCGCCATGCGGCGCGCCTTCAGGGCCAGCTCGGGCGTGTCGAAATAGGTGTTGTGCAGGCGCTGGCGCTCGGCGGGCGCGGCCAGCAGCGGCTGGCGCAGCAAGCGCGGCACCTCGTGCGCCGCCAGCGAGAGCTTGAGTTCGGTTTCTTGGGCCATGGGCCGGATGTTACGGCCCGCGTCCAGGCCTCATGACGCCGCGAACACACCGCCGTATTTTTGGCGCAGCTCGTTCTTCTGCACCTTGCCGGTGCCGCCCACGGGCAGCGATTCGAGGAAGACCACGTCCTCGGGCACCCACCACTTGGCGACACGGCTGGCCAGGAAGTCGAGGATCTCGGTTTTCTCCAGCGCCTGGCCCGGCTTGCGCACGATGAAGAGCAGCGGCCGCTCGTCCCACTTGGGGTGCTTGACGCCGATGACCGCGGCCATGGCGACGGCCGGGTGGCCGATGGCGGCGTTCTCCAGGTCGATCGAGCTGATCCACTCGCCGCCCGACTTGATCACGTCCTTGGTGCGGTCGCGGATGGTCATCACGCCGTCGGCATCGATGGTGGCGATGTCGCCGGTCGGGAACCAACCATCGACCAGCGCGGTTTTGTCGGTCTTGAAATAACGCTCGACGATCCACTGGCCGCGCACCATCAGCTCGCCTTGCGAGCTGCCGTCGCGCGGCAGCGTGGCGCCATTTTCATCGACCACCTTGATCTCGATGCCCGAGACCACCTTGCCCTGGCGCGCCACCAGCGCGTGGCGTTCCTCGGCTGGGCGGGCCATGTCGTCGGGGCCGAGCTGGCTCATGGTGGCCACGGCGGTGGTCTCGGTCATGCCCCAGCCATGGTGGACCGAGACGCCGTAGACGTCGTTGAATTTGGCGATCAGCGCCTGGGGCATGGCGGTGCCGCCGACGGCGGTGCGCTTCATGCTGGAAAAACGCAGGCCGTTTTGCTCGACGTGCTGGATCAGGCCCATCCAGATGGTGGGCACGCCGGCGCTGATGGTCACCTGCTCGGCTTCCATCAGTTCGTACAGGCTCGCGCCATCGAGTTTGGGGCCGGGCAAGACCAGCTTGCTGCCGGCGATCATGGCGGCGTAGGGGATGCACCAGGCGTTGATGTGGAACATGGGCACCACGGGCAGCGCGGTCTCGCGCGCGCTCAGGTTGAGCACATCGGGCATGCAGCCGGTGGTGCCGTTGAGCACGATGGCGCGGTGCGAATACAGCACGCCCTTGGGGTTGCCGGTGGTGCCCGAGGTGTAGCAGAGCACGGCGCCGGTGCGTTCGTCAAACTCCGGCCAGTCGAACTGCGTGCTGTGCGGCGCGATCAGGTCTTCGTAGCTGTGCACCTGCACGCCCTCGATGGCGGGCGTGTTGGCCGCATCGCTCAGGCAGACCCAGGCCTGCACCTGCGGGCAGTGCGGCGCAATCGCTTTGACGATGGGCGCGAAGGTGCTGTCGAACAACACCACGCGGTCTTCGGCGTGGTTGAGGATGTAGACCAGCTGCTGCGGGTGCAGGCGCGGGTTGCAGGTGTGCATGACCATGCCGCTGCCCGAGACGCCGTAATACGCCTCCAGGTGGCGGTGGTTGTTCCAGGCGATCGAGGCCACCGCGTGACCGGGCGCCAGGCCCAGGGCGTGCAGCGCATTGGCCAGCTGTTTGGCGCGGCGGGCCACATCGGCGTAGGTGTAGCGGTGCAGCGGGCCGTGCGTCTCGCGCGAGACGACTTGCTGGCGGGCGTGCTGCGCAGCAGCGTGTTCGAGCACCGCCGAGATCAGCAGGGGGCGGTCCATCATCAGGCCGGGTTGCAGGGGCATGGTCTTGTCTCCTTGGGGTGTTATTCCAGGGCAGCGTACACCAGGTGGCGAAACAGTTGGCGGTAATGGTCGCGCTGGTTGGGGGCTTGGGTCAGCAGCAGGGCGTAAAGGTCTTGCGCCGGATCGACGAAGAACGACGTGCCGCCGATGCCGCTCCAGAAATAGCTGCCGACCGAGCCAGGCACGGGCGACTCGCCCACCGTGCGCCGCACGGCAAAGCCCAGGCCAAAGCCATGTCCGGGCGGCAGCAGCGTGCCTTCGATGGGCAGGTTGCCCAGGTGGTCGGCGGTCATGAAGGCCAGCGTGTGGCGGCTGATCAGGCGCTGGCCATCCAACTCGCCACCGTTGCGCAGGCACTGCAAGAAGCGCGCGTAGTCCATCGCGGTGGACACCAGGCCGCCGCCACCGCTTTCCAAAGTGGGGGTTTCGCGCGGGTTGGTCAGCTTCATCGGCACGCCGCCGTCCGGGTCGTGTGCAAAAGCCTCGGCAATGCGGTGCTGCTGCGCCGGCGGTACGGCAAAGCCGGTGTCGACCATGCCCAGCGGCGCGAAGACCTCGCGCTGCAGGAATTGCCCCAGCGTTTGACCGGTGATGACTTCGATCAGGCGGCCCAGCACATCGGTCGCGCGGCTGTAGGCCCAGACACTGCCAGGCTGGGCCTGCAAGGGCAGGGCCGCCAGCGTGTGGGAGAACTCGCTGCTGCTGCGCTGGCGGGAGCCGATGTTGACCTCGCTGTACCGGCGCTGCACCGGCGAATCGCCCAGGAACTCATAGCTCAGGCCAGCGGTGTGGCGCAGCAGGTCTTGCACCGTGGCCGCCTGGCGCACCGGCGCGAGGCCTTCGGGGGTCCAGACCTGTTGCTGCGCGTATTCCGGCAGCCACTGGCCGACCGGGTCGCTGATCAGCAGCCGCCCGCGTTCGACCAGCATCATCACCGCCAGCGAGACCAAGGGCTTGGTCATCG
>JBDLTR010000096.1:0-11116 GCA_039805705.1 Pseudomonadota bacterium | reverse complement strand
TGATGGCCTGGCGGATCCACCAGGTCGCATACGTCGAGAACTTGTAGCCACGGCGGTACTCGAACTTGTCGACCGCCTTCATCAGGCCGATGTTGCCTTCCTGGATCAGGTCGAGGAACTGCAGGCCGCGGTTGGTGTACTTCTTGGCGATCGAGATGACCAGGCGCAGGTTGGCCTCGATCATCTCCTTCTTGGCGTCGCGGCTGGCGCGCTCGCCTTCGTTCATGCGCTTGTTGATGTCCTTGAGCTCATCGAGCGGGACCACCACGCGCGACTGCAGGTCGATCAGCTTTTGCTGGATGTCCTGCACCGGCGGGATGTTGCGGCCCATGACCGCCGCCCAGGGCTTGCTCGAAGCGGCCTGCTTCTCGATCCACTTGAGGTCGAGCAGGTGCGAGGCCACGCGGTTGCCGTTCTTGTCGCGGCCGCTGAACTCGGCGATGAACTGCTCCTGCGGGTAGCCGCACTTGTCGACAATGATGCGGCGCAGCTCGCGCTCTTTCTTGCGCACATCGTCGACCTGGCCGCGCACCATGTCGCACAGCTTCTCGATGGTCTTGGCAGTGAAGCGGATGGTCATCAGCTCGGCCGAGAGGGCCGACTGGGCCTTGACGTAGGCGGGCGTGCCCCAGCCTTCCTTGTCGTAGGCCTTGTGCACTTTCTCGAACAGGCCGGCGATGCGGTCAAAGCGCTCGAGCGCCTGGTTCTTGAGTTCTTCGAGCTTTTTGGTCAGGGCTTTGGAGCCGCCCTTGCCGTCGTCGTCGTCGGCCTCGTCGAATTCGTCGAAGTCTTCTTCGGCCACGTAGTCGTCGGCTTCGTCGGCGTTGGAGAAGCCGTCGACCACGGTGGAGATGACCACCTTGCCTTCACGGATTTCGTTGGCCATGGCCAGGATTTCGGCGATGGTGGCGGGCGAGGCGCTGATCGCCGCCATCATGTCCATCAGACCGCCTTCGATGCGTTTGGCGATCTCGATCTCGCCCTCGCGTGTGAGCAGCTCGACCGTGCCCATCTCGCGCATGTACATGCGCACCGGGTCGGTGGTGCGGCCGAATTCGCTGTCCACGGTGGACAGGGCGGCTTCGGCGGCTTCTTCGGCTTCCTCTTCGGTCGAGCCGGTGGGCGCGTTGTCGGTGATGATCAGGGTCTCGGCGTCGGGCGTTTGCTCGTACACCGCCACACCCAGGTCGTTCAGGGTGGCGATCACCACCTCGAGGGTTTCGGCGTCCACCAGCTTGTCGGGCAGGTGGTCGTTGATTTCGGCGTGGGTGAGGTAGCCGCGCGTCTTGCCCAGCTTGATCAGGGTCTTCAGGCGCTGGCGGCGCTTGTTCATTTCCTCTTCGGTCAGGATGGTTTCATCCAGACCGAATTCCTTCATCAAGGCGCGCTCTTTCGCCTTGCTGATCTTCATGCGCAGGGGCTTGGCTTTTTCGACGCCTTCGGTCGGCGCTTCGGCTTCGCCCTCGAGGTCGGCTTCGATGTCCAAGTCATCCACCAGGGCAGCTTCTTCGCCTTTGCCCTTGGCTTTGGGGCCCCGCTTGCCGGCAGGGGCCTTGGCGGCTGCTTTTTTGGCGGCGGCTTTGGGGGCCGGGGCTTCTTCGGTCTTGGCTTTGGACTTGGCGGTCTTTTTGACTTCGGTGTCCTGCTCGGCGGCTTTGGCTTTGGCCTTGCTCGTTTTGGCGGTTTCGGTGGCTTTGGCTGCGGTTTTCTTCGCGGGCACGGGGGCGGCTTTCTTCTCAGGCTTGGCGTTTTTCGCGGCGGGCTTGACCACGGCCTTGGCCTTCACGGCAGGCTTGGCGGGGGCTTTGGCCACCGGCTTGGTGGCTTTGGGCGCCACTTTGGCGGTGGTTTTGGCTTTGGGGGCGGGCTTGGCAGCGGCCTGAACGGACTTCTTCGGCTTTTGAGCGGGCATGAGCACCTCGGGACATCAAAGAACGGACACGGAACACGGACACAGTCAGCGCCAAAACTCCCGGCGCGGGCTTTTCAGGGGATACAGGGAACAACCCACCAGGTGGGGGTGCTTCTGCGGGCGGCAAGGGGGAGGGCGATCATTTGGGGTGCAGTCCTTGCGGTGGGGTGGCCTGCCCGCATGGGGCGTTGCGCGTGAGGCGGTGGCCGGTCCGGAGGTGCTGCTGTCGCTCTTGCCAGAGTTGCGGATTATAGCCGCTCGCGCTGCGCCTCAGGCGCCACCTTGCCAGGGCGGCAGCGCCGCGCCGCAGGCAAAGCAATGGCGGGCGTCGTGCCGGTGGCCTTCGCACAGGCAAACATGGCAGGTGCGGGTGGTGGGGGCCGGCTCTTGGCTGTGGCGGCGCACCGCCATTTCTGCCGTGACGATGCCGGTGGGCACCGCCAGCGTGCCCCAGCCCAGCAGCATCATGACGGAGGAGATCAGGCGGCCCAGATCGGTTTTGGGGGTGATGTCGCCAAAGCCGACGGTGGTCATGGTGGTGATGGCCCAGTAGACCGAGGTGGGGATGTTGACGAAGCCGTTGGCGGGACCTTCGACCACGTACATCACGGTGCCCATCACCACCACCGCCATCAGCACCGCCGACAAAAACACCAGGATCTTGCGGCGGCTGGCCGCCAGCGCGCTGAGCAGCGTCTGGTATTCGCTCACGTAGGCCGCGAGCTTGAGCACCCGGAACACCCGCAACAGGCGCAGCACGCGCACATCGATGAGCGCGTGCACTTCCGGGAAAAACAGCGCCAGGTAGGTGGGCAAGACCGAGACCAGATCGACCACCCCGAAAAAGCTGGTGGCGTAACGCCAGGGCCGAGGGCTGCAGACCAGGCGTGCGATGTATTCGAGCGTGAAGAAAACCGTGAAGCCCCACTCCAGCACCGCAAACACCGAACTGAAGCGGCTGTGCAGGCTCTGCACGCTGTCGGCCATGACGACCAGCACGCTCAGCAGGATCAGCGCGATCAGCCACAGGTCAAAGCGCCGCCCGCCCACCGTGTCGGCTTCGAAAATGACCGTGTACCAGCGCAGGCGCCAGCCGGTCAGGGCCTCGGGCTTGGCCGCTGGGGTGTTCATGCCGTGCGCGGGGGGCGGATCGCCGTTTTCGGGCGGAAGGCCTTGCAGACCTCGTCGCGGGTTTCGAGGTAAGGGCCGCCGATCAGGTCGATGCAATAGGGCACGGCCGCGAAGATGCCGTGCACCACCGGCTTGCCGGCCTCGTCCTTGAGGCCTTCCAGCGTTTCTGCAATCGATTTGGGCTGACCCGGCAGGTTGATGATCAGGCTCTGGGCGCGGATCACCGCCACCTGCCGCGAGAGGATGGCGGTGGGCACGAAACGCAGGCTGATCTGGCGCATCTGCTCGCCGAAACCCGGCATTTCCTTGTCGGCCACGGCCAGTGTGGCTTCGGGGGTGACGTCGCGCAGCGCCGGGCCGGTGCCGCCGGTGGTCAGCACCAGGCTGCAGCCAGCCTCGACCAATTCGATCAGGGTGGCGCTGATGCGGTCTTTTTCGTCGGGGATCAGGCGCGGCTCGAAGGTGATCGGGTTGAGCAGCGCCTTGGACAGCCAGTCTTGCAGGGCAGGCAGGCCCTTGTCTTCGTAGACGCCGGTGCTGGCGCGGTCGCTGATGGAGACGATGCCGATCTTGACGGCATCGTGCATCAAAGCGGAAGTGGCGGTGTCACTCATCGTTGTGCTCTTCGGAGGGTTCCTCGCTGTGGGCTTCGCCCTTGAGGGTGGTTTTGACCAGCTGGAACACTTCGCGGTAGGCGCGGCCTTGGCGCGGCGCCAAGCCTTGCGACACGGCGGCCTTGTCGGCCGGCACCGCGTCCTTGCGCGCCTGACGCACCAGCGCGCGCAATTGCTGGGTGTCGGTGCCCGGGTACTGGGCGATCCATTGCTGCACCGCCTCGTCGCTGGCGATCAGGCGGTCGCGCCATTGCTCGGCCTGGTGCAGCTGCTCGGTGTCGTGGCTGTGGCCCAGGCGCTGCAGCGCCAGTGCATGGCGCACCGCTTGCAGCGTGTCTGCGTCCAGCTGGCGCATCAGCTTGCCGATGAACTGCATCTGGCGGCGCTTGCCCTCGAAATTGGTGATGCGTTTGGCGTCCGCCAGCGCGTCGGCCAGCTTGTCGGGCAAGGGCAGGGGCTTGAACAGGTCAGCGCGCAGGCTGAGCAAATCTTCGCCCAGCGTTTGCAGCTCTTCGCTTTCGCGCTTGGCGTCGGTCTTGCTGGTCGTTTGGCCCCACTTCATGGCCAGCTTGAGCTCTTGGTCGAGCTCGCTGCCCTCGGCCACGAAGTGGCCTTTGACGAAATAACCTTTTTTGGGTTTGCGGGACATGGTGGGGGCTTGCAGGGCCTGCGCCCTTGGGGGTTCTCTTGGGCCAGTATCATAGTCGGCCACCCGATGGGAACGCTTTTGTGAACACCTCCAACACCTCCGCCCACAGCGGCTTCAGCTACAGCCGCGAACATTTCGAACACCTGGTGGACGCCGCCCTGGCCCACGCCAAAAAGCTCGGCGCCACAGACGCCGGCGCCGAAGCCTCCGAGGGCTGCGGCCTGTCGGTGTCGGTGCGCAAGGGGGAGCTCGAGAACGTGGAGCGCAACCGCGACAAGTCGCTGGGCGTGACGGTCTACCTCGGCCACCGCCGCGGCAACGCCAGCACCTCCGATTTTTCTCAAGAGGCCATCGAGCGCACCGTGCAGGCCGCCTACGACATTGCGCGCTTCACCGCCGAAGACCCGGTGGCCGGCTTGCCCGATGAGGCCGACATCGAAACCGACCCGCGCGAGTTGGACCTGTTCCACCCCTGGGCCGTCACGAGCGAGCAAGCGGCCGAGATCGCGCTGCGCTGTGAAGCCGCCGCCCTCAAGACCAGCAAACGCATCACCAACAGCGAAGGCGCGGCGGTGTCGGCCCAGCAAAGCCATTTCTTCAGCGCCCACACCCACGGTTTTCGCGGCGGCTACGCCAGTTCGCGCCACAGCGTGTCGGTGGCGCCCATCGCCGCCTTGCCAGGCAAAAACGCCGAGATGCAGCGCGACGCCTGGTACAGCTCCATGCGCGCGCCCGAAGAGCTGGCCTCCCCCGAGGCCGTGGGCCGCTACGCCGCCGAGCGGGCGCTCTCGCGCCTGGGCGCCCGCAAGATCCCGACCACCGAGTGCCCAGTGCTGTTCGAATCGCCCGTGGCCGCTGGCCTGCTGGGCGGCTTTGTGCAGGGCGTGAGTGGGGGCGCGCTCTACCGCAAGAGCAGCTTCTTGCAGGATTCGCTGGGCAAACGCGTGTTTCCCAAACACATCCAGATCCACGAAGACCCTTACCTGCTGCGCGGCAAAGGCAGCTCGCCGTTTGACGACGAGGGTGTGCGCGCTGCGCCCCGCGATGTGGTGCGCGACGGCCGCGTGGAGGGCTACTTCTTGTCGAGCTACTCGGCGCGCAAGCTGGGCATGCGCACCACCGGCAACGCCGGTGGCTCGCACAACCTCACGCTCAGCTCGCGCCTCACACAAGCCGGTGACGACCTCGACGAGATGCTGCGCAAACTGGGCACGGGCCTTTTTGTGATCGAGCTCATGGGCCAGGGCGTGAACTACGTGACCGGCGACTATTCGCGCGGTGCGAGCGGCTTCTGGGTCGAAAACGGCCAGATCGCCTTCCCGGTGCAAGAGATCACCATCGCCGGCAACCTCAAAGACATGTTCATGGGCATCGAGGCCGTGGGCGCCGATGTCTACAACATGGGCGCCAAGAGCATCGGCTCGGTGCTGATCAACAAGATGAAGGTCGCGGGCAGCTGAGCACCCAGAACCAGTGAGCGCGCAGCCCTGGCACATGGGGAGTGCTGGGCGACGATTTGTGAAGCCATGAGGAGCCCAGCGCTCCCCATGTGCCAGGGCGGCACTTGCCCTGCAAGTTCAGGACAGCTTCAGCCCGCCAGCGCGGCCTTCACGGCCGCCGACACCTGCCCCATGTCGGCCTTGCCCGCCAGGCGCGTCTTGACCGCACCCATCACCTTGCCCATGTCGCCTGGACCCTTCGCACCCAGCTCGGCCACGATGGCCTTCACCTCAGCAGCCACCTCCTCGGCCGACAGGCGCGCAGGCAGGTAGGCCTGCAGCACCGCCATCTCGGCCTTTTCCTTGTCGGCCAGGTCCTGGCGGCCTGCGCCTTCGAAGGCGGTGATTGAATCCTTGCGCTGCTTGATCAGCTTGTCGACGATGGCCACCACGGCCGCGTCGTCCAAGGTGATGCGCTCATCGACTTCCTTTTGCTTCATGGCCGCCTGCAGCAGGCGGATCGTGCCCAGGCGCTCCATGTCCTTGGCGCGCATGGCGGTCTTCATGTCTTCGGTGATCTGGTCTTTCAGGCTCATGGCGTCGGTCCTGTGAATGTGAATGGGGGTACGGAAACAGAAAAGCCCGCCTGAGCGTCCTCAACAGCGGGCTTGGCTTTCAGGGCTGGGCCCTGAAAACAAGAAGCGATCAGTAGAGCTTCTTGGGCAGCTGCATGCTGCGCACGCGCTTGTAGTGGCGCTTGACGGCGGCGGCCTTCTTGCGCTTGCGCTCGGTGGTCGGCTTCTCGTAGAACTCGCGGGCGCGCAGATCGGTCAGCAGGCCCAGTTTCTCGATGGTGCGCTTGAAACGGCGCAGGGCGACGTCAAACGGCTCGTTTTCTTTAACACGGATGGTGGTCATTGACTCAATTTTCCAAATTGTGCCGGTCGCAAACTTCAGGGAAGATCGGGCCCTGCAGCCCCGACACCGGCGGTTCCCCGTCACAGAACTAGTATTTGGCAGACAGGGGTTTTGCCAGCAAAGACCGCCATTATAGCGTTTTCGGCCTCAAAACCCGCCCGCTTCAAGCCAGCGTGCGCTGGGCCGCCAAGCCCTGGGCGCAGGCGTGGGCGCTGGCCCAGGCCCATTGGAAGTTGTAACCACCGAGCCAGCCGGTCACATCGACCACCTCGCCGATGAAGTACAGGCCCGGCTGCTTGGACTCCAGGGTTTGCGAAGACAGCTCGCGGGTATCGACCCCGCCCAGCGTGACCTCGGCCTTTTTGTAGCCCTCGCTGGCGGTGGGCACCAGACTCCAGCGTGAGAGCGCCTCGGCCAGTTGCGCCAGCGCCTTGTCGGGCACTTCGGGCATGGGGCGTTGCCACAACGGGTTTTGGCCGGTCCAGGCTTCGGCCAAGCGGCTGGGTACGAGCTGGGCCAGTTCATTGGCCAGCAGTTTGCGCGAGCGCTGTTTGGCGTCTTGCAGCCGCGCCGGCAGGTCGACCTCGGGCGCCAGGTTCAGGCGGATCGGCGTGCCATCCTGCCAGTAGCTGGAGATCTGCAGCACCGCCGGGCCCGACAGGCCGCGGTGGGTGAACAGCAGGTCTTCGTCGAAGTGCATGCCCTTTTTCTTGTCGCCGGTCTCGATGCCCACAGGCAGGGCCAGGCCCGCCAACTGGGCATAAGGCGCCCAGGCGGCGCCGTCGAAGGTCAGTGGCACCAGGCCTGGGCGGCGATCCACCAGGCGCAGACCAAATTGCTGGGCGATGTCGTAGCCCCAGCCGCTGGCGCCGATCTTGGGGATCGACAGACCGCCTGTGGCCACCACCAGCGCACGGGCGTGCACCGTGCCGCGCTCGGTGTCGAGCGCATAGAGCCCTTCGCTGTGGCGCACCGCCTGCACGCCGCAGGGCTGCCAGCGCGTGACGCCGCCCGCCGCGCATTCGGCCAGCAGCAGGCGGATGATGTCCTCGGCCGAGTGGTCGCAAAACAGCTGGCCCTTGTGCTTTTCATGGAAGGCGATGCCGTGCTTTTGCACCAGCGCGGTGAAATCCTGCGGTGTGTAGCGCGACAACGCGGAGCGGCAAAAGTGCGGGTTTTGCCCCAGAAAGTGCTTGTGCGGGGCGCTGGGGTCCAGGTGGCGGTTGGTGAAGTTGCAGCGCCCGCCGCCCGAGATGCGGACTTTTTCGGCGACCTCCGCGCTGTGGTCGATCACCAGCACCTTCAGGCCGAGTTGCCCGGCCACACCGGCGCAAAACAGGCCAGCCGCGCCGGCGCCCACGATCACCGCATCCCATGGATTCATGCGGTCGAGTGTAAGGGGCGCTTGGCGCAGCCCAGGCTCAGGCCACGTGGCGTGAGGCTTCTTGCCGTGATGTCCAGGCGCGGGCGCCTTGCACCACATCGCCGACCACGATGACGCTCGGGCTTTGCAGCTGCTCGCGCGCCATGGTTTCGACCAACCGACCCAGCGTGGTCAGAGCCTCGCGCTGTTGCGGCAGGCTCGCGTGTTGCACGATGGCCACCGGCGTGCTGGCCGGCAGGCCCTGCAGCAGGCCGGCCTGGATGGCGTGCAGGCTGCTCACGCCCATGTAGACCACGAGCGTGAGCTTGGCCTGTTGCGCGGTCTGCGCGAGCAAGGCCCAGTCGGGACCCGCGTCGCCGGGCTTGGCGTGGCCGGTGACGAACACCACGCCGTGCGCGTGGTCGCGGTGGGTCAGCGGTGCGCCGAGGCTCGAGAGGCCCGCCAGGCCCGAGGTGATGCCGTTGATGACCTCCACCTCGATGCCCTCGGCGCGCAGGTGTTCGACCTCTTCACCACCACGGCCAAAGATGAAGGGGTCGCCGCCCTTGAGCCGCACCACGGTTTCACCCTCGTGCACGGCTTGCACCATGAGCTTGTGGATGAAGGCTTGCGGTGTGCTCTTGCAGCCGCCGCGCTTGCCCACGTGCACCACGCGCGCGCTGGGCTGGGCGTGTTCCAGCACCGCGGGGTTGACCAGGTCGTCGACGAAGAGCACGCTGGCCTGGGCAATCGCGCGGGCGGCCTTGAGGGTCAGCAACTCGGGGTCGCCAGGACCGGCACCGACCAGGGTGCAACGGGGGGAGGAAAGGGTGGACATGCCAGATCAGGAAAAGTTTTCAGAATTTTCCTGTCTAACAAACTGCTTTCAAAATACAAATTCGAAATAAGCCAAATGACGCCTTTGTCCGGCAGGGCTTCAGGCCGGGTCCATGCCGTGCTGGCGCTTGAGGGCGTCGCAGGCCGGGGACCGCCAGAAGGCCAAGACGGCACGCAGGGCCTCAGGCTGCAGGCAGCGGGTGGCCACCGAGCCCGAGAACGTCGTGATGATCTCGACCGCAGGGGGCAGGCCGCCGACGATGGTGATGCCAGGCACGCCCATCATTTCGCTCAACTGCTGAAAGCCCAGCGCCACCTCGCCCTTGGCCACGAGCGAGCCCACCGGCACGCCAGGTTGGGCCTGCACGATGCGTGGCGCGATCTGCTCGGCAATGCCCCATGCCTCGAACTGCCGGGCCAGTTGCACACCACTCGGGCCCGTGGAGTAGCCCAGGGTGGGTGCGGCCAGCACCGCGGCTTTGAGTGCGGCTTCGCTGGCGATGTCGGGCACCGGCGAGCCTGCCGGCACCGCCACGGCCACGCCCGAATGCACAAGGTCGGTGCGGCTGCCAGCCAGCACATGGCCGCCCGCGATCAGTTTGTCGATGGCGTTGCTGGCCAGCACCACGCCATCGAAGGCTTCCCCCGCTTGCACGCGCTTGGCCGCGTCGACGCCACCGACCGACTCCACCAGGATCTCGATGTCGGGGGCTTGGGTTTTGTAAAGCGCGACGAGGTCGGCCAGCAGCGGCTTGGTGGCCATGGAGGAGATCAGGCGAAGGGAGGTCATGGGCGGTGGGTGGGCAAAAACGGTCGAGCAATTATGGCCAAGCCCCGAGGCTGCCCACAGGCCCCACGTAAACTCGCTGCTATGCAGATCTTGGGCATTGAATCCTCTTGCGACGAAACCGGTGTGGCCCTGGTGCGCACGGACGGCTCGGCCGTGCCGCGCCTGCTCGCGCATGCGCTGCACAGCCAGATCGAGATGCACCAGGCCTATGGCGGCGTGGTGCCCGAGCTGGCCAGCCGCGACCACATCCGCCGTGTGCTGCCGCTCACGCGCGAGGTCATGGCCCGTGCGGGCCAGGCCTTGGCCGACATCGACGTGGTGGCGTACACGCGAGGGCCAGGCTTGGCGGGCGCCTTGCTGGTCGGTTCGGGCGTGGCGTGTGCGCTGGCTGCGGCCTTGGGCAAGCCCGTGATCGGCGTGCACCACCTCGAGGGGCATCTGCTCTCGCCCTTCCTCAGCGAAGACCCGCCCGAGTTCCCCTTCATCGCTTTGCTGGTGTCGGGCGGCCACACGCAGCTCATGCGCGTGGATGGCGTGGGCCGCTACGGCCTGCTCGGTGAGACCATCGACGACGCGGCGGGCGAGGCCTTCGACAAATCGGCCAAGCTCATGGGCTTGCCCTACCCGGGCGGACCCGGCCTCTCACGCTTGGCGGAGCAGGGCAATCCCTTGGCTTACAAGCTGCCGCGCCCGCTGCTGCACAGCGGCGACCTGGATTTTTCCTTTGCTGGTCTGAAGACCGCGGTGCTGACCCAGTGCAAAAAGATCGGCGAAGCCGCCCACACAGAAGGCGCGCGCGAGCGTGCCGACCTGGCGGCCTCGACCCAGGCGGCCATCGTCGAGGTGCTCACCAAGAAAGCGATGGCTGCGCTCAAAGCCACGGGCCTCCAGCGCTTGGTGGTCGCCGGTGGCGTGGGGGCCAACCGTGAACTGCGCCGCCAGCTCAATGCCTTGTGCGAGCGGGCGCGGGTGCGTGTGCATTACCCTGAGCTGCACCTGTGCACCGACAACGGCGCCATGATCGCCATGGCCGCCGCCATGCGATTGCAGGCGGGTGTGCAGACGGCCGAGCCGCGCTACAGCTTCGATGTGCAGCCGCGCTGGCCCTTGCAAGCGCTGGCCTGACCGTTGCAGGGCCTCATTTCCTGAGCAGCAGCCGCAGGTCCTCTCCCACGCGATCGACCGCGTGGTAGCGCAGTGCCAGCGCACCGCCCAGCTGCGTGAGCGCAGGCAGATTCGCCATGCCCTGGCCCGGGCCGAGCCAGCGCGGCGCCAGGTACAGCAACCATTCGTCGACCAGGCCCTCGCGCATGAAGGAGCCGTTGAGCTTGAAGCCCGCTTCGACGTGCAACTCGTTGACTTCGCGCTGCGCCAGGTCGCGCAGCAGGGCGGCCAGGTCGACCTTGCCGCCATCGCCGCCACAGTCGATGACCTGCACGCCGCGCGCGGCCAGCGCGGC
Organism: Pseudomonadota bacterium; assembly: GCA_039805705.1. Classification (GTDB taxonomy): domain Bacteria; phylum Pseudomonadota; class Gammaproteobacteria; order Burkholderiales; family Burkholderiaceae_C; genus Limnohabitans_A. Next base: position 4 of record JBDLTR010000096.1, on the reverse strand, counting down.
GCGC
>JBDLTR010000095.1:0-13886 GCA_039805705.1 Pseudomonadota bacterium | reverse complement strand
AGCGCGGCGCGTCGCAGGCCGCCTGCGGCTGCTGGCCGTGGTCGAGCATGCGCACCAGGGTTTGCACATGGCCTTGCGGCTGCATGTTGGCGCCCATCACCCCAAAGCTCATCACCGGCTGGCCGTTTTTGGTCAGGAAGGCCGGGATGATGGTGTGGAAGGGCCGTTTGCCCGGCGCCACCACATTCGCGGGGTTCGGGCCATCGGCACGCGCGGCAAAGCCGTGACCCCGGTTTTGCAGACTGATGCCGTAAGTGGGCTCGACCACGCCCGAACCAAAGCCCATGTAGTTGCTCTGGATGAAGCTGACCATCATGCCGCGCTCGTCGGCGGCGGTGAGGTAGATGGTGCCGCCCTTGACCGGATTGCCAGGGGCAAAGCTTTGCGCGCGCCGCGGATCGATCAGGCGCGCGCGCTCGGCCAGGTAGTCGGCACCCAGCATGTGCGCCGGCGTGAGCGACATGCTGCTGGGTTCGGCCACGTAGCGGTACACGTCGGCAAAGGCGAGTTTCATGGCCTCGATCTGCAGGTGCTGCGAGGCCACGCTGTCCACCGGCAAGGCGGCCAGGTCAAAGTGCGAAAGGATGCCCAGCGCGATCAGCGCCGCGATGCCCTGCCCGCTGGGCGGGATCTCGTGCAGGGTGTAGCCCCGGTAGTGTTGCGCGATCGGCGTGACCCACTCGGGCCGGTAAGCGGCCAGGTCCTGCCGCGTGAGGCTGCCCCCATGCTCACCGACAAAGCTGGCCAGCGCCTGGGCGATCTCGCCCTCGTAAAAGGCGCGCCCCTGCGTGGCCGCGATCGCGCGCAAACCGCGCGCCGCCGCCGGGAAACGGAACAACTCGCCCACCTGCGGCGCGCGGCCCCAGGGCAAGAAACTTTGGGCAAAGCCCGGCTGCGATTGCAACTCGGGTGTGGCCGCGGCCCATTTCTGTTGCACCACCACCGGCACCAGGTAACCCCGCTCGGCGATCTCGATCGCCGGCTGCATCAGCTGCGCAAACGGCAGCTGCCCAAAGCGCTCGGACAACGCCGCCCAGCCCGCCACCGCGCCAGGCACGGTGATGCTGTCCACTCCCCGTTTGGGGGGCGTCGCCACATCGCCGTATTTGTTCTGGAAGTAAGCCGGTGTCCAGGCCGCAGGGGCGGTGCCCGAAGCGTTGAGGCCATGCAGCTGCTGACCGTCCCAGACGATGGCAAAAGCGTCCGAGCCCAGGCCGTTGCTGACCGGCTCGACGATGGTCATGGCCGCCGCCGTGGCGATGGCGGCATCCACCGCATTGCCGCCCGCCTGCAATGTGCGCAGGCCTGCTTGCGCGGCCAGCGGGTGCGAAGTCGAGACGATGTTGCGCGCGAACAGCGGCAAACGGGTGCTCGGGTAGGGATTGCGAAAGTCGAAAGACAGCGTGTGGCTCATGGTCGTGGATTGTCTCAGAGCCCCCTCGACCGCGCCGCCGCCGCGGCGACATGGCCATGAAAAACGGCCTCACGAGGAGGCCGTTGGGAGGGGCTGGGCGAAGCCTTATTCTTCGACAAATGCCTCTTCGCGTTTGGACTTCACCGCAGGCAGCATGACGATCACCAGCAACACCACCGCGGCGGCCAACAGGCTGCCCGACAGCGGACGGGTGACGAACACGCTCCAGTCGCCGCGCGAGAGCAGCATGGCGCGGCGCAGGTTTTCTTCCATCATCGGGCCCAGGATGAAGCCCAAGAGCAGCGGTGCGGGTTCCACACCGAGCTTGATGAAGAGGTAACCGATCACACCGAAGGCCGCCACCATCCAGATGTCGAAGGTGTTGTTGTTGGTCGAGTACACACCGATCGCGCAGAACAGCACGATGGCCGGGAACAGCCAGCGGTACGGCACTGTCAGCAGCTTGATCCACATGCCGATCAGCGGCAGGTTCAGGATCACCAGCATGGCGTTGCCGATCCACATCGAAGCGATCAGGCCCCAGAACAGTTCGGGGTTGCTGGTCATCACCTGCGGGCCCGGCTGGATGTTGTGGATGGTCATCGCGCCCACCATCAGCGCCATCACGGCGTTGGGCGGGATGCCCAGCGTCAGCAGCGGGATGAAGGAGGTTTGCGAGCCGGAGTTGTTGGCCGACTCGGGCGAGGCCACACCGCGGATATTGCCCTGGCCAAACGGCACTTCACCCGGCTTGAGCTTGGTCTTTTTCTCGATGGTGTAGGCCGCAAAGGCCGCCAGCAAGGCACCGCCACCGGGCAAGATGCCCAGGATGGAGCCGATGGTGGTGCCGCGCAGCACAGCAGGGATCATGTTCTTGAAATCTGCGGCGGTGGGCAGCAAGCCGGTCACTTTGCCGGTGAAGACCTCGCGGTCCTCTTCCTTGTGCGACAGGTTGTGGATGATCTCGCCGTAGCCGAACACGCCCATGGCGATGGTGATGAAGCCAATGCCATCGGTCAGCTCGGGAATGTCGAACGAGAAGCGGGCCACGCCCGAGTTCACGTCGGTGCCGATCAGGCCCATCAAGAGGCCCAGCACGATCATGGCCACGGCCTTGATCAGCGAGCCCGAGGCCAGCACCACAGCGCCGATGAGGCCCAGCACCATGAGCGAGAAGTACTCGGCAGGGCCGAACTTGAAGGCCACCTCGGTCAGCGGCGCGGCAAAAGCCGCCAGGATCAGCGTGCCCACGCAACCGGCGAAGAAAGAGCCCAGGCCAGCGGCAGCCAGCGCAGGGCCCGCGCGGCCCTTGCGGGCCATCTGGTAGCCGTCGATCATGGTCACGACCGAAGAAGCTTCACCCGGCAGGTTCACCAGAATGGCGGTGGTCGAACCGCCGTACTGGGCGCCGTAGTAAATGCCGGCCAGCATGATCAGCGCGGCCACCGGGGGCAGCGCGTAGGTGGCGGGCAGCAGCATGGCGATGGTGGCCACCGGGCCGACGCCGGGCAGCACGCCAATCAGGGTGCCGAGCAAACAGCCGATGAAGGCGTAGATCAGGTTTTGGAAGGTGAACGCCACCCCAAAACCCAGGGCGAGGTTGTCAATGAGTTCCATGTGTGTGTTCTCCTCAGCCTGCGATGAAGGTCGGCCAGACCGGGAACTGCAGCTTGAGCAGCATGATGAAGGCGGCGTAGCTGCCGATCGACAGGATCACCGCCAGCACCAGCACTTCCTTGAGGTTGAAGCGGTCACCGGCGAGGCTGGCGACGATGGTCAGCGCGAAGATGCCGGCGACCAGACCCATGGGCGGCAGACCGATGCTGGGCAGGCCGCCGATCATCACGCCGAACAAGAGGTTGGCCGCGATGATCAGGAACAAAGGCTTCCAGGCCCATTGGCCAATTTTGTCGCCGCCGGCGGTTTCCACGACCAGGGCCTTGAACATGATGATGGCGCCCAAGATGGCCAGGATCACGCCCAGCAGCAAGGGGAAATAACCGGGCCCCATTCGACCTCCCGTGCCGATGCTGTAGTTGGTGGCGCCATACGCGAAGGCGGCCCCCACCACGGTGAACATCAGGCCGGAGAAAAAGTCCTTTTGACTTTTGATCAGCACAATACAACTCCTCCAAGGTTTGGATGTGGGCGATTGTGTTGGAGGATGGCCGGGCGCCCCATGTGGGTTCCACCTATGTCGGCGGTGGCCAAACCAAAGGGAAAACCCTAGGGTTGACGCCCGTCCTCTGCCCGAGCCTCAACGCGACAGCGGTTTGAAAACGCGCAGCCATTTGCTGGCCGGCAAGCCCCACTTTTTCTCGATCAGCTCGGCCGAAGCCAGCAGCTGCTCGCGCTTGGGGCGGCTCGGGGTGCGCTGGGCCAGCACCACGGTGTTGCCCTCGCGCGTGGGCTTGAAAGCCCAGACCGCGTCCTCGCCGAAAGCGGCACTGATTTTTTGCAGGCTGGCCTCGTAGCTCGAGGAGCGGCCAAACAGGTTGACCGTCATGCAAGCCTGGGGGCTGAGCAGCGCGCGGCAGTCGCGGTAGAAGTCCTCGCTGTCGAGCACCGGCGCGGCGGCCTCGTGGTCGTACAGGTCCACCTGCAGCGCATCGACCACCCCTGTCCATTCGGGCGAGCGGATCTCGGTGCCCGCGTCGGCGATCACCACGCGCAAGCGCTCGTCATCGGGCGGCAGCCGGAACCAGCCCCGGCAGGCGTGCAGCACCCCCGGGTTGAGCTCGATGGCGGTGCAGGTCATCCGGAGCTTTTTGTAGCAAAACTTGGTGATCGTGCCTGCGCCCAGGCCCAGTTGCATGGCGTGGGCACCCGCCACCTCGGTCGGTGGGGTGAACAACAGCCAGGCCATAATGCGCTGGACATACTCCAGCTCGATGTCATAGGGCTTGTCGATCCACATCGAGCCCTGGATCCAGGGGCTGGCCAGGTGCAGGTAACGGATGTCGCCATCTTCCGAGAAGTTGACTTCGGGCAATGCCGGCGAACGGGAGAGGCGGCGTGTGGCCATAGAGCGGGTGGATACCTTAAATGATCTGAAAAAGTTTAACCCCCGTCATCAAGCTTGGCCCACGGGACGTTGACGGGATGCCTTGACTGTCCAAGGCTTGCTCACAAGGGAGTCGCATGAACACCGAAGTCATCTGGAATTTTCTGACCACACAGGGGGCCGATTTCGGCCTCAAGCTGATCGGCGCCATCGCGGCCTGGATATTGGGCCGCTGGCTCATCGGCTTGACCGTGAGCCTGATCGGCAAAGGCCTGGAGCGCGGCAAGCAGCTGGACCACACCCTGATCCGCTACCTCAAGTCCATCATCGGCGTGGCGCTCACCGTCGTGCTGGTGCTGGCGATTCTGGACATTTTCGGCATCAAGACCACCTCGTTCGCGGCCCTGCTCGCGGGCGCCGGCCTGGCGATCGGCACAGCCTGGGGCGGCTTGCTCTCGCACTTTGCGGCCGGTGTGTTCTTGCAGGTGCTGCGCCCCTACAAGGTGGGTGACTTCATCACGGCGGGTGGCACCACCGGCACCGTGCAGGAGCTGGGCCTGTTCACCACCACCGTGCTCACCCCCGACAACGTGAGCACCATCCTGGGCAACAACAAGATTTTCTCGGACAACATCCAGAACTTCAGCGCCCAGCCGGTGCGCCGCGTCGATTGTGTGGCCAAGGTCGCCAACAGCGTCGATGTGCAAGACGCCATCGCGCGCCTGCGCCCCGCGGTCGCGGCGATTGCCAACGTGAGCCGCAGCCCTGCGCCCGACATCGAGATCCTGCAGTTCACCCCCGAAGGCCCGCTGCTGTGCGTGCGCCCCTACACCCACACCGACCACTACTGGCAGGTCTACTTCGACACCCACAAAGCCATCGTGCAGACCTTTGGCAACGCCGGTTACCCGGTACCCGAAACCCCGGTGGCCCACCGCAGCGTTTGAGGCCACCCGTCCCTGACGGTCATCCTCGGACTTGATCAGAGCATCCATGGATGGCCCGGTCAAGCCAGGCCATGACAACAACAAGGTGCGTCAGCACAAACCGTGCTGGCGCATCACGTCTTTCCAGGCCTCGCATTTGCGCGCCACAGACCAGGTGGCATTGGCCGGGCTCGTAGACGGCAAGCGGTGCACCTGCACCCGATCGGCCAGGCCTGCCTCGGCCAGCGCACGCAGCACCGCCTTGGCGTGGCGAAAACTCTCGCCACCGTTGTGGGCAATGCCCGACAGCCGTGGGCATTGCGCCAGCAAACCGGCAAAGTCATTGAGGCGCGGCGCGCGGATGGCACTGTCCAAACTGCCCTCGCGTTCGCATTCGGCGTACACATCCCACACCCCCACACCCTGCGCCAGCAAGGCCGCGCAACGCTGGGCGTAATCCCCATCGATGGGCCAGGGGGCCTGGGGCCACAGCGCCTGCACGATGGGCCAGAAATGGTTGTGTGGATGGGCGTAGTACTGTTGCCCCTGCAAAGAGCGCAGCCCCGGGAAACTGCCCAGCACCAGCACGCGCGTGTGCGCATTCACGAGGGCAGGCAAACCGTGCAGCCGCTCGCTCATGCGAGCCCCAGCGCGGACAAGCGTGGCAACACGCGCAGCGCATTGGCCCGCGTCTGGGTCTGCAGATCGGCCAGGGTCATGCCACGCAAGCCGGCGAGCACCTGGGCGATGCGCGGCAACTCGGCCGGGCTGTTGCGGCCTTGCGCCACGCCCTCGGCGCGCGCCTGGGCGGTTTGGTAGAGCCACTGCGGCGGGATGTCGGGCGCATCGGTTTCGAGCACGATCGCCGACATCGGCAGCCCTTGTGCCAGGGCCCGCAGCCGGGTGGCCGTGTCGAAGGTCAACGCACCGCCAAAACCCAACGCAAAACCCAAGCCTTGAAAGGCCTGCGCCTGTTGCGCGCTGCCGTTGAAGGCGTGGGCAATGCCCCCGCGGTGACCCACTTGCCGCAGGCCTTTGAGCAAGAGGTCGGCCGAGCGCCGCACATGCAAGATCACCGGCAGGCCGTACTTTTGGGCCAGCCGAAGTTGCGCCAGGTAGACATGCCATTGGCGTTCGCGCAGGGCGGGCGTGCACAGCGCGGGCACGAAGAAATCCAGACCGATCTCCCCCACCGCGACCAGGCGCGGGTCGTCTGCAGCCTCGGCCAATGCCCGGTCCAGCGCCTGCACATCCTCGTCGCGGGCCTGGGGCACGTACAGCGGGTGGATGCCCAGGGCATACGCGTCGCCGTGCTGCGCCGCCAAGTCCTGCACGGCAGGCCAGTCGCTGCGTTGAACGGCCGGCAGCACACACAGGCCCACGCCCCGTTCGCGGGCTGCGTGGCGCACCGCGCTGCGGTCCGCCGCGAACTCTGGGGCATCGAGGTGGCAGTGGGTGTCGATCCACATGGCGCGCCCGGCTTCAGGCCAGGCGGCCTTGCACCAAATGCAGCTGCCGGTCGCAGCGCGCGGCCAAGGCGGCGTCGTGCGTGACCAGCACAAAGGCGGTGCCGCGTTCGCGCGCCAGCTGCAGCATGAGCTCGAACACGCCATCGGCGGTGGCGCGGTCCAGGTTGCCGGTGGGCTCGTCGGCCAGCACGCAGGCGGGTTGGGTGACCAGGGCGCGCGCGATCGCCACGCGTTGGCGCTCGCCACCGGAGAGCTCGGCCGGGCGGTGCTGCATCCGCGCTTGCAGGCCCACGCGCGCAAGCCACTGCGCGGCCTCGTGGGCGGCGGCCTCGCGCGGCAGGCGGCGGATCCACAGCGGCATGGCCACGTTGTCGAGCGCGCTGAATTCGGGCAGAAGGTGGTGGAACTGGTAGACAAAGCCCAGGTGCCGGTTGCGCCACTGGCCTTGCTCGGCCGCGCTCAGCTCAGCCAGGGACTGACCCCGCAGCAGCACACGGCCCGCCGTCGGTGCGTCGAGCCCACCCAGCACATGCAGCAAGGTGCTTTTGCCCGAGCCCGAAGCGCCCACAATGGCCAGCGTTTCGCCCGCGTGCACCTGCAGGTCCACGCCCTGCAGCACCGTCACGTCGAGGGCGCCTTCGGCAAAACGCTTGCTCAGGCCCTGGGCCTGCAAAATCACCTCACTCATAGCGCAAGGCCTCCGCCGGGTTCACGCGGCTGGCGCGCCAGCTCGGGTAGAGGGTGGCGACAAAGGCCAACACGAGCGAAATCAGGGCGATCGGCACGATGTCGGACGCCAGCGGCTCGCTGGGCATGCGGCTGATCAGGTAGATGTCGCGCGGCAAAAAGCTGGCGTTGAGCAAGCGCTCGAGCGCCGGCACGATGACATCAATGTTGAAAGCCACCGAGAGCCCCAGCGCCAGACCGCTGAGCGTGCCGATCACGCCCACCATAGCGCCCTGCACCACGAACACGCCCATGATGCTGCGCGGGCTCGCGCCCAAGGTGCGCAAGATCGCGATGTCGGCCCGTTTGTCGGTCACGGTCATCACCAGCGTGCTGACCAGGTTGAAAGCGGCCACCGCGACGATCAGCGTGAGGATGATGAACATCATGCGTTTTTCCACCTGCACCGCGGCGAACCAGGTGCGGTTTTGCTGGGTCCAGTCGCGCACGTAAAAACCGTTGCCCAGCTGGGCTTGCAGCTCAGCCGCCACCTCGCGCGCCTGGTGCAGGTCGCGCAGCTTGATGCGCAGGCCGCTGGGACCTTCCAGCCGGAACAGGCGGGCGGCATCCTGCACATGCATCAGCGCCAGGTTGGCGTCGTAGTCGTAGTGGCCGGAATTGAACAGGCCCAGCACCGGCATCTGCTTCATGCGCGGCACCACGCCCGCCGGTGTGACCTGGCCCGAGGGCGAGACCAGGGTCACCGGTTCGCCCCCCATCACCCCCAAGCCCTGGGCCAGATCGCGGCCCAAGACCAGGCCAAAGCTGCCTGGCTGCAGGCGCTGCAGCACCGCGCTCTGGGTCTCGGAGGCCAGGTCGCTGACCTGGGGCTCGAGCGCCGGGTCGATGCCGCGCACCAGCACGCCCTTCATGTCCTCGCCCCGCGCCAGCAGGGCCTGCGCGCTGATGAAGGGCGCCGCCCCCAGCACCTGCGGGTGCTGGCGCACGCGGGCCATCAAGGCCGGCAAATCGGCCATGGCCGCGCCATCGGCCGCATACACCTCGATGTGCGAGACCACGCCCAGCATGCGATCGCGCACTTCCTTTTGGAAGCCATTCATCACGCTGAGCACGATGATCAGCGCCGCCACCCCCAAGGCAATGCCCAGCATCGACACGCCCGAGATGAACGAGATGAAGCCGTTGCGCCGGCTGGCACGGCCAGCGCGGGTGTAGCGCCAGCCCAGGATGAGTTCGTAAGGTAAGTCCATGCAGGAAACCACCGACCCGCTGTGGGGTCGCACCGCGCGATTGTGGCATCCCCGACAATAGCGCCCGCACCCCCGCGTGCGCGAAGTCCTTTTGCCACCCCGCCCATGCACCTGATCCTGCCCCATGCCGCCAGCCCGCAATGGCCCGCCAGCGCCCTCGACGCGCTGGCGCTGCCCCATTTGCAGCGCTTGCTGGCCGACATGCCCATCAGCGCCCGCCTGCACGAACCCGAGGGCGAATCGCCCCATCCCTTGATGCCGCATGAGCAGGTCGAAGCCCAGGCGCGCGGCTGGCCACGCAACGGCCCCTGGCCGTGGGCGGCACTGGCCACGGCCGAGCCAGACAGCGGTGCGCAGGCCTGGATCACCCCCTGCCACTGGCAAGTCGGCATGGACCAGGTGGTGATGCGCGACCCGCACGAGTTACAGCTCAGCGACGCCGAATCGCAAGCGCTGCTGCAGGCCATACAGCCCTACATGCAAGATGACGGCCTGCAGGTGCGCTGGCACGACGCGCTGCACTGGCATGCGCAGGGGCCGCTGCTGGGTGGCCTGGCGCCCGCCTCGCTCGCGCGCGTGTCGGGCCAGAACGTGCGCCCCTGGGTGATGGACGGCAGCCTGCCTGCGGCGCTGCGCCGCCTGCAAAGCGAGCTGCAGATGCTGCTGTACCACCACCCCGTCAACGAGGCCCGCGAAGCGCGCGGCCAAGCCACCGTCAACGCCTTCTGGGTGCACGGTGCAGGCGCCCTCAGCAGCGCCCACACCACCCACACCGGCGATCCGGTGCGCTGTTTGCATCTGCTCAGCGCGCCCGCACGCCAAGGCGATCTGGCGGCCTGGCAAGCCGCCTGGACCGCACTGGACCGCGAGGTGCTGGCGCCACTGGCCAGCAGCACCGAACCCCTGACCCTGACTTTGTGCAGCGACACCACGGCCCACAGCTACACCCGCCGACCTCGCCCCTGGTGGCGTCGGCTGTTCGCGCGGCCCGACGCGCGGGCCGCCTTGCACGCTTTGCTGACCTCATGAAACTGCTCACCCGAGAAGTCCCCCCCCGCAGCGCCTGGGCGCTGGAGCAAGCGGGCATCCACCCGCTGCTGGCGCGCTTGTACGCCGCGCGCGGCGTGCTCAGTCCTGACGAGCTCGACGACGCCCTGGCCAAACTGCTGCCCCCCTCGGACCTGTTGGGCGCGCAAGCCGCCGCGCGTTTGCTGGCCGACGCCATCGCGGCCCAGCGCCGCCTGTGCATCGTGGCCGACTACGACTGCGACGGCGCCACCGCGTGCGCCGTGGCTGTGCGCGGCTTGCGCATGCTGGGCGCGCAGCAGGTGGGCTACCTGGTGCCCGACCGGGTGGTCGACGGCTATGGCCTGACGCCCCCGATCGCCCAGCGCGTCAAGGCCCAGGGCGTCGATGTGCTGGTCACGGTCGACAACGGCATCGCCAGCGTGGACGGCGTGGCCGCTGCCCAGGCCCTGGGCCTGCAGGTGCTGGTGACCGACCACCACCTGCCTGGCGCCGAGCTGCCCTTGGCCGAGGTCATCGTCAACCCCAACCAGCCGGGCTGTGGCTTTGCGAGCAAATCCATCGCGGGCGTGGGCGTGGTGTTTTATGTGCTGCTCGCGCTGCGTGCCGAGCTGCGCGCGCGCGGCATCTTCGATGCGGCCAGCCAACCCAAACTCGATGCCTTGCTGCCGCTGGTGGCGCTGGGCACGGTGGCCGATGTGGTGCGGCTGGACGCCAACAACCGGCGCCTGGTGGCGCAAGGCCTCAAGCGCGTGCGCGCCGGGCAGATGCCTGCGGGCATGGCGGCGCTGTTTCGTGCAGCGGGCCGAGAAGCCACGCGCGCCAGCAGTTTTGATTTTGGCTTCGCCCTGGGCCCGCGCATCAACGCCGCCGGCCGCCTGGCCGACATGACGCTGGGCATCGAATGCCTGCTCACCGACGACGCCGGTCGCGCCGCCGACCTGGCCCAGCAGCTCGACGCCATCAACCGCGAGCGCCGCGTGATCGAGGGCGACATGCGCGAGATGGCGATGGAGATGGCCGAATCGCTGTTCGAAGAAGGCGAAGACCCGCCCCCGGCGATCTGCGTGTTCGACCCCGATTTCCACGAGGGGGTGGTCGGCATCGTCGCCTCGCGCCTCAAGGACAAGCTGCACCGACCGACCTTTGTGTTCGCCGCCAGCACCGCGCCGGGCAAAGAGCACGAACTCAAGGGCTCGGGGCGCTCGATCCCGGGTTTCCATTTGCGCGACGCGCTGGACCTGGTGGCCAAGCGCGCGCCTGGGGTGGTGCTGCGCTTTGGCGGCCACGCCATGGCGGCCGGCTGCACGGTGGCCGAGGAGCATTTCGAGGTCTTCGAGGCCACGTTGCAACAAGTGGCGATGGAATGGCTGGACGCCACCACGCTGCAGCGGCGCCTGGAGACCGACGGGCCGCTGGCGCCCGAATACCGCCGCACCGAGCTGGTGGACATGCTGCAGCGCGAGGTGTGGGGCCAGGGCTTTGCGCCACCGGTGTTTTGCGAGGAGGTCGAGGTGCTGTCGCAGCGCCTGGTCGGCGAAAAACACCTGGCGCTCAAGCTCAAGCACCAGGGACAAGCGGTGGACGGCATCTGGTTCAACCGCAGCGCGCCCCTGCCCGCGCGTGCGCGCATCGCTTACCGGCTCGAGACCGACGAATGGCAGGGCCAGAAGCGGCTGCGCTTTTTGATCGAGGCCGCCGAAGCCTGATCAGGTCTGTCCTCCGAGGGTCATCCCCTGGCTCGACCAGGGGATCCAGAGTGATGCCACTTTGGGCATGGACCCTCGGGTCAGGCCCGAGGGTGACAGAAGGGAGGATCGAGGGGAAATGTTTTCAGATGGGACGCGGCTCGCTGTGCAGCGGCAAGACGCCGGAGAGCTCGAGCTGCATCACCAGCTTGTTGACCAGGGTGGCGACCGAAGGCCGCCCGGTGTCCAACACGAAATGGGCGGCGGCGCGGTACAGCGGGTCACGCACTTCGTAGAGGCTGCGCAAGCGCGTCAGCGGATCTTCGACCTGCAGCAGCGGACGCACCGTGTCATGGCGCAAGCGGCGGTACACGTCTTCGGGCGATGAGCGCAGGTAAATCACGTGCCCGCGCTCGTGCAAATGGCGCCGGTTCGCCTCGCGCAGCACCGCACCACCGCCGGTGGACAGCACGCCCTGGTGCTGCTGGCTGAGTTCGTCGAGCACCTGCTGCTCCAGGTCGCGAAACGCTTCTTCGCCTTCACGTTCGAAGTACGCGCGGATCGAGCAGCCCAGGCGTTGCTCGATCACCTGGTCGCTGTCGAGGAAAGGCAGGCCCAAACGCCGCGCCAGCTGGCGTCCGATGGTGGTTTTGCCCGAACCGGGCAGGCCAACGAAAACGATGTTCAAGGGGAAACTCGCGCGATGACCGCAAGGCATGAGGCCTGCGGCAAATGGGGAAAACCCAAGTGTATGCGAGCGTCTGGCCTCAAGGCCGGGGATCGGGCATGGGTGCCACCGGGCCAACTTGTGCCTGCGCGGTCATGCCTTCATCGAGCACCCGCGGTGTCAAAAAGATCAGCAACTCGCTGCGCTTGCGCACCTGCTGGCGGTTGCGGAACAGCCAACCGATCAGCGGCACATCGCCCAGGGCCGGCACCTTGGCTTCGTCGTTCTTGTCGCTGTCTTCAAAAATGCCGCCCAGCACCACGGTGCCGCCATCGCCCACCCGCACCTGGGTTTTGACGTGCTTGGTGTTGATGGCGTAGCCCGCGCTGGTGAGCTGGCCCACGCTGTCGCGGTTGACATCGACCTCGAGCACCACCTCGCCCTCGGGCGTGATCTGTGGCGTGACCTCAAGCTTGAGGTTGGCCTTGCGGAACTGGGTGTTGGTCAAGGTGCTGCCCCCTGTGGCGTTGAAGGCCTGGTAGGGCAGCTCGGTGCCTTGCTCGATCAACGCCTTGGTTTGGTCGGCCGTGATCACGCGCGGGCGCGAGACCACCCGGCCACGCCCATCGGCTTCGAGCGCCGACAGCTCCAGGTTGATGAAGCGGTCGGCCGAGGCGTTGAAGATGGACACCGCCCAACTGGCGGGCAACACCACTTTCTGCCCGGCATCGCCGGCTGGCAAATTGACCTGGTTGCCCGGCACGGTGCCGGGACCGTTGGGCACATTGCTGGCCCCGATTTGCCCCAGGCTCACCGATTGGCCACCCACGGTGGCGCTGCGGCTGGCGCCCAGACCCCAGCGCACCCCCAGCGATTGGCCAAACTGGTCATCGGCCTCGACGATGCGCGCCTCGATCAAGACCTGGCGCACCGGCACATCCAGGTGGTCGATGATTTTTTGCAGCTCGGCCAGGCGCGCTGGCACATCGCTGATGAAGAGCTGGTTGGTGCGCGGCTCGGCCATCACGCTGCCGCGTGCACTCAGCCAGCGACCTGTGCCGGTTGAGCTGGCGGTTCCGGCCAAGCCCTGCAAGCGCTGGGCGACATCGCTGGCACGCGCGTAGCGCAAACGCACGGGTCGCATCTGCACAGGGCCCAGACTTTCCAACGCGGTTTGTGCTTCCAAGCGTTTTTTCTCGCGCTGCAGCCATTCGTCGTGTGGCGACACCCAGACCACCCGCCCCTCTTGCTGCGCGACCAGGCCTTTGGCCTGCAAGACGATCTGCAAGGCCTGGTTCCAAGGCACTTCTTGCAAGCGCACCGACACCTGGCCGGTCACGCTGTCGGTGGTCACGAAGTTCAGCCCTGTGAATTCGGCGAACACCTGCATCAGCGCACGCAGCTCGGTGTTGTGAAAGCTCAGGCTGATCGGCGGGGCCTGGGGCACCTCGAGCAAGGTGGCGGGCGTTTGCGCCTGCGCCGCGCCGACGCCCCCAGACAGACCGGCGAACACCCAACACACCACATGCCAACACCGTGGTTTGCTCATGGCGTGCCCTCCCACGGCAAGAACAGCCGAGGTGCACCGCCCGGCACGCTCAAACGCACCCCCTCGGGCCCGATGTGGTCGAGCCGAGGGCCCTGGGGCCCTGCGCCTTGCCCCAAAGCCAGGGCCACCCAGTCCGGACCCCGCCCCAAGACCACACGGCGCTCGCCGGCCTGCGTCCACACGCCCCAGACGCGCCAGCCTGGGGC
>JBDLTR010000094.1:0-2924 GCA_039805705.1 Pseudomonadota bacterium | reverse complement strand
GTCGGGCACCCGATGCGCTCTTGCGCGTGGCGCGCGGCGAAAACATCGGCACGCTGTTGGTGGCGCAAACGGCCAAGCAACAGGCACGCAAGCAATGGATGGCCGACCATTTGCAGTTGCGAGGTTCGGTCACTGTTGACGCAGGCGCGGCGCACAAGCTGTGCAGCGAAGGCAAGAGCCTGCTGCCGATCGGCATGACGGCGGTCGAGGGCGATTTTTCGCGCGGCGATGTGATCGCGATCCGCGATGGCCAGGGCCAAGAGATCGCCCGTGGGCTGGCCAATTACGCCGCCGCCGAAGCGCGCTTGCTCTGCCGCAAGCCTTCGCAAGAATTCGAAGCTTTGTTGGGCTACGCCGCCGAGCCCGAGATGGTCCACCGCGACAACCTGATCCTCAGCCGCTGAGCGTTGCTGGGAAGGGTCAGAGTCGGGTTTGTTCTTCGTCATGGCCCGGCTTGACCGGGCCATCCAGCAAGGCATGGGTCCTCGGGTCCAGCCCGAGGACGACCAAGCGGGTGTGATGGCCTGGGGCCTTCTCCCGTCATGGTCCGGCTTGACCGGACCATCCAGGGTTCCTCGGGTTTAGCCCGAGGACGGCAAACGCCATCAACCCTGGGGGTTCGGATCGAAGCTTGCTCCGGGCGGCAGCTCCAGGTGCAGCGGGGCGACCGAGGGCTGGCCCTGTGACTCGCGCTCAAGCGGGTTGTTGCGCCCGCTGTTGCGGGCACCGCCGCTGCGCAGGTAGCGGTTGTGGCGATCGTTGCGGGGCAAAAAGCGCACCAGTTCGGTCAGTGCCATTTCATACACGCCGCGCTTGAACTCCACCACCACGTCGAGCGGCACCCAGTAGTCGTTCCAGCGCCAGGCGTCAAACTCCGGGTGATCGGTGGCGCGCAGGTTCAGGTGGTGGTCGCCCACCACCATCTGCAACAGGTACCAGATCTGCTTCTGGCCTTTGTAAAAGCCGCGGGCGTCGCGGCGGATGTAGCGCTCTGGCACTTCATAACGCAACCAGTCGCGGGTGCGGGCCACGATGCGCACATGCTCCGGATGGAGGCCCACTTCTTCGTGCAGTTCGCGGAACATGGCCTGCTCGGGGCTCTCGCCCCGGTCGATGCCGCCCTGCGGAAACTGCCAGCTGTGGGTGCGGATGCGCTTGCCCCAAAACACCTGGTTTCGCTGGTTGAGCAGAATGATGCCGACGTTGGGCCTGAAGCCTTCCCGATCCAGCATAATCAATCCCAAAATTTTCAATTGCGGCCATTATGCACGGCCCTGCGCAAGGGCGTCACCTGCTGCCCTGGCCGCCTTGCCCGAGTTCCCCATGCGAGCCTCCCGATTCCTGATTTCCACCCTCAAAGAAGCCCCCGCCGATGCCGAAATCGTGAGCCACCAGCTCATGACCCGCGCCGGCATGATCAAAAAGCTCGGTGCCGGCATCTACAACTACATGCCCATGGGCCTGCGTGTGATCCGCAAGGTCGAGGCCATCGTGCGCGAAGAGATGGACCGTGCGGGCGCCATCGAGATGACCATGCCGGTGATCAAGCCTTCCGAGCTGTGGCAAGAGACCGGCCGTTTCGAGAAGATGGGGCCCGAACTGCTGCGCATCCAGGACCGGCATGGCCGCGATTTCGTGGTGCAACCCACCAGCGAAGAGGTGGTGACCGATGTGGCACGCCAGGAGTTGCGCAGCCACAAGCAGCTGCCCAAAAACCTCTACCAGATCCAGACCAAATTCCGCGACGAGCGCCGCCCGCGCTTTGGCCTGATGCGCGGGCGCGAATTCATCATGAAGGACGCCTACAGCTTCGACAAGGACCAGGCGGGCGCCAAGGCCAGCTACCAGAACATGGCCCAGGCCTACCGCAAGATCTTTGACCGCTTTGGCCTGCGCTACCGCGCTGTGGCTGCCGACAGCGGTGCGATTGGCGGCGACCTGTCCGAAGAGTTCCAGGTGATCGCCGCCACCGGCGAAGACGCCATCGTCTATTGCCCGAACAGCGACTACGCCGCCAACATCGAAAAGGCCGAAGCGCTGGCGCCCACCGGCCCGCGCGCTACCCCCAGCCAGGCCATGGCCAAGACGCCCACGCCGGGCAAGAGCACCTGCGAAGATGTGGCGGCGCTGCTCCAAGTGCCGCTCGCCACCACCGTCAAGTCGCTGGTGCTGGCCACCGACGAGCTGGATGAACAAGGCGCCGTCAAGAAGAGCACGGTCTGGTTGCTGCTGGTGCGCGGCGACCACGACATGAACGAAGTCAAGGTCGGCAAGCTGCCTGGCATGGAAGGCGGTTTCCGTTTCGCCACGCTGGCCGAGATCGAAGACCACTTCGGCTGCAAGCCTGGCTACCTGGGGCCGGTCAAACTCAAAAAACCGCTCAAGGTGGTGGCCGACCGCGACGTGGCGGTGATGGGCGACTGGATCTGCGGTGCCAACGAAGTCGACTTCCACATGACCGGCGTCAACTGGGGGCGCGACCTGCCCGAGCCTGATCTGGTGGCCGACATCCGCAACGTCGTGGCCGGCGACCCATCGCCCGACGGCCAAGGCGAGCTGGCCATCGAGCGCGGCATCGAAATCGGCCATGTGTTCTACCTGGGCACCAAGTACTCCAAGGCCATGAACGCCACCTTCTTGGGCGAGGACGGCAAGCCACAACCCATGGAGATGGGCTGCTACGGCATCGGCATCACGCGCCTGCCGGCGGCGGCCATCGAGCAAAACCACGACGAGCGCGGCATCATCTGGCCCGACGCGATCGCCCCCTTCACCGTGGTGGTGTGCCCCATCGGCATGGACCGCAGCGAGGCGGTCAAGTTGGAGGCCGAGCGCATCTATGCCGAGCTGTTGGAGGCTGGCGTGGACGGGATCCTCGACGACCGCGGCGAGCGCCCGGGCGCGATGTTTGCCGACTGGGAACT
>JBDLTR010000093.1:0-5629 GCA_039805705.1 Pseudomonadota bacterium | reverse complement strand
ATGCTGGACATCGGCTTCCTGCCCGACCTGCAGCGCATCCTGAGTTACTTGCCCAAGACCCGCACCACGCTGCTGTTCTCGGCCACCTTCTCACCCGAGATCAAACGCCTGGCCGGCAGCTACCTGCAAGACCCGGTCACCATCGAAGTGGCGCGCCCCAACGAAACCGCCTCCACCGTCGAGCAGCGTTTCTTCGCCGCGTCCGATGACGACAAGCGCCGCGTGATCCGCAAGGTGCTGAACGACCGTGGCCTGCAGCAGGCGTTCATCTTCACCAACAGCAAGCTCGGCTGTGCCCGACTGGCGCGCAGCCTCGAGCGCGATGGCTTCAAAACCGGCGCACTGCACGGCGACAAGAGCCAGGACGAACGCCTGAAAGCGCTGGATGCCTTCAAGCGCGGCGAGGTCAACCTGCTGGTTTGCACCGATGTGGCCGCGCGCGGCCTGGACATCAAGGATGTGCCCGCCGTCTTCAACTACGACGTGCCCTTCAACGCCGAAGACTATGTGCACCGCATTGGCCGCACTGGCCGCGCCGGCGCCAGCGGTCTGGCCGTGACCCTGGTCGCGCCCAGCGACAACCGCCTGGTCGGCGACATCGAAAAGCTCATCAAGAAAAAAATCGAGGTGGAGCCCTTTGACCTCGGTGGTGACGAGCGCCGTGGCCGAGGCGAGCGGGGCGAGCGTGAAGAGCGCCGTCCCCGCCGCGATGAGCGCGATCCGCGCGATGTGCTGGACGCCCCGCGCGAGCGCCGTGCCCCGCGTGCGGCACTGGCCCCGCGCGACCCCTTCTTCGACAAGCCCTACGAGGCCAGCGCCGGCGACAGCGCGCCGGTGTGGGAGCAGCAGCGCCCGCCCGTGCGCTCCTCGGTGTCGGCCAACATCAAGCCCAAGCGCAAGGTCGCCGCGCTGTTCAAACCGGGCGAATGAGCCCGGTCGGGGCTTTACCCCGGCTTCAAACTCGGTTCGCCCCGCGCTGTCAAAATCGGGGCATGTCTTTGATCCCGATTCCCCCTGGCCAGCGCCACCTGCTGGCCCTGTGCGCGCTGGCCATCGGCCACAGCGCGATGGCCCAGACCGCCCCCGCGACCGATCTGGGCACCGTGGAAATCCGCAGCAACCGCAACAACACCACCGAACAGCGCCGTGAATCGACCGCCGCCAAGATCGTGATCGGCCGCGAAGAGATCGACAAGCAGGGCGACGCCACGCTGGGCGAGGTGCTCAAACGCCTGCCAGGCGTGACGCTGCAGGGGCCGCCAGGGCGCGGTGGCGCGATCCGCATGCGGGGCTTGGGCGGGGGCTACACCCAGCTGCTGCTCGACGGCGAACGCGTGCCACCGGGCTTCTCGATCGACCAGCTCACACCCGAGCAGGTGGAGCGCATCGAAATCTTGCGCGCCCCCACGGCCGAAACCGGTGCCCGGGCGATCGCGGGCACCATCAACATCGTGCTGCGCGAAGGCCAGCGCGCGGCCATGGACGACCTCAAACTCAGCGCCAGCAGCGAACATGGCCACGCTTCGAGCCAGCTCAACTGGACGCACAACCTCAAGACCGAAGCGCTGAACGGCACCGTCACCGTCACCGCCATGGACATGGTCCGGCCCGACGAGGGCCGCACGGTGACCGATTTCGAGTCCATTCCGCCCAGCGATCCTCACCCCGCAGACAGACTCAGAGAGAGCAGCAGCCTCGGCCACCGGCGCGCGGTCAACGCCAATGCCCGCCTGCAATGGAAAGGCGAGCAGGGCCGCAGCCTGGTGCTGATGCCGTTTGTCATTTATTCCGAATACGACAACCACGGCCGTGTCGGGGTGCGCACGACCGAGGGCACACCCCTGCTGTCGGACACCGCGTTCACGCAAAGCGGCAGCCGCTTCACCATGGCCCGGCTCAATGGCCAATGGAGCCAGCCTTTGTCGGCCGATGACCGGCTCGAGCTGCGCTTTGGCCTTGGGCAGTCGAACTACGATTACCGCATGGACCAGTTCGGTGCGAGCCAGGTGGACAGCGGCGGTCAGCCCTTGCTGCGCAACGGTTTTGAAACCCAGAACTTCACCGACAACAGCCACAACCTCACCGGCAAGTGGACGCGCGTGCTGGACAATGGCCATCAGATCGTGAGCGGGCTTGAGCATGAGCAGGTGCGACGTCACGAAGACGGCAATGCCGCCGTTTCTGTTGAGACCGGAAAACTGCAAGCCAGTACTCGGCGTTGGGCGCTCTATACCCAGGACGAATTCAAAATCAACCCGCAATGGTCAGCCCATGGAGGACTCCGTTATGAGACGCTGTCGACTGAGGGCACGGTCGATGGTGTCCTTAAACGCAACGACAGCGGTGTCTGGACACCACTGCTGCATGCGGTGTTCAAGCCTGATCCGCAAAAGCGCGATCAAGTGCGCCTGAGCCTCACGCGCAGTTACAAGACACCGACCCTGCACCAGTTGGTGGCCCGTTACGTGCCCGCTCTGGGCGCCAACAGCGCCACCAATCCCGACCGCAGCGGTAACCCGGACCTGCGGCCTGAATTGGCCACAGGCATCGACTTGGCTTTTGAGCGTTACCTGGAGCAGGGGGGCGTGCTCAGCGCCAATCTGTTTCGGCGCAACATCCGCGATGTGATCCGCTACACCACCACGCTGACTTGCCTAGAACCCCTGGGGGCTGCCTGCGTGTCGAGCCCGAACAACGTAGGGGACGCCATCACCCAGGGCCTGGAGCTGGAGGCCAAGTTCCGGCTCGACCAGTGGGTCGCGGGGGCACTGCCCATCGATGTGCGCGCCAACACCAGCTTTTTCCGCTCCAAAGTGCTCGATGTGCCCGGACCCAACAACCGGCTTGACCAGCAACCGAACATGACCGCCAACTTCGGTGGCGACTACCGGCTGCGCAGCCTGCCGCTCACCCTGGGGGGCAACCTCAACTGGAACCCGGGCTACGACACGCGCCGAACCGAGACGCAATGGGCTTACCAGGGCGCCAAGCGCGTGCTCGATGTCTATGGCCTGTGGCGGTTCTCGCCGTCGAGCGCGCTGCGCCTGACGGTGAGCAACCTCACGCCCTTGGACTATGTGACCGACTCTCGCTTTGTCTCAGGCACTGCTTCCGAGTCGGCCCGCACCACCGCGCGCAACTGGCGCAATGTGCAGTTGCGCTGGGAAATGCGGATTTAAGCCATGCCGTTGCGCCGGGCCAGTTCGACGAAAAGACCCGAATGGTCCAGGTCGGCCAGGCCGTGCTCGATGGCCTCGTCGTAGAGGCGCTCGAACAAGGTGGTGATGGGCGCCTCAAAGCCCAGTTCGGCGGCGGTGGCCAGCGCGTTGCGCATGTCCTTGCGCTGCACCGTCATGCTGCCGCGCGCCACGAAGTCGCGCTCGATCATGCGCTGGCCGTGCAGCTCCAGGATGCGGCTTTGCGCAAAGCCGCCGCCCATCGCCACGCGCACCATGGCCAAGTCGGCGCCACCCATGGCGCACAGCAACAACGCCTCGGCCACCGCGCCGATGGTGATGCCCACGATCATCTGGTTGGCCAGCTTGGCCAGCTGCCCCGCGCCATGCGGGCCCACATGCGTGGTCTTGCCCAGGTGCTGCAGCACGGGCAGGGCGCGCGCCAGGTCGGTCGCTTCGCCGCCGGCCATGATGGCCAGGGTACCCGCCTCAGCCGCCACGGTGCCACCCGACACCGGCGCGTCCACGTGCTGCACACCGAGGGCTTGCAGGCGCTGGGCATGGTCGCGCGCTTCGGCGGGCTTGATCGAGGCCATGTCCACCACCAGCGTGCCCGCGCGCATGGCGCTGGCTGCGCCGCTCTGGCCGTCCTGACCCAACAACACGGCTTCGACCACCGGGCCGTTTTCGAGCAGGCTGATGACGATGTCGGCCTGCCGCACCGCGTCGGCCGCTTGGTCGTGCACCGTGGCGCCGAGGGCGAGCAGCGGTTCGGCCTTGGCCCGGCTGCGGTTCCAGGCGTGGACGGGAAAGCCGGCCTGGCACAGGCGCGAGGCCATGGGCAGGCCCATGCGGCCGATGCCGAGCACGGCGATGCAGGGGAGGGGCTGGGGGGTGTTCATAGGGGTGGTGTCCTGTGGCGGCGATTGTCGCGGTTTTGCCAGCGGCCCGCTGTCGCCTGTGCCAAGATGCCTGCCTCACAAGGAGACACGCCCATGCCCACCCGCGACGCCGCTTGGCACGACCGCATGTACAACAACCGCGCTCTGGTGCCCGAGCACGCCGAGATTTTCGCGCGCTGGGGGCAAGCTTCACGCCGTGTGCGCGAGACCTTGCCCTGTACGCTCGATGTGCCCTATGGCGAGGGCCCGAACGAAACCCTCGACATCTTTCCTGCGGCGCAAGCCAACGCGCCTGTGGTGGTGTTCATCCATGGCGGCTATTGGCGCAGCCTGGACAAATCCGACCACAGCTTTGTCGTGCCAGCCCTGCGTGCGCAAGGTGCTTGCGTGGTGGTGGTCAATTACGCGCTGTGCCCCGGCACTGCGGCGCAGCCTGTGACGGTGCCCGACATCGCCTGGCAGATGGCGCGCGCGCTGGCCTGGGTGGCACGCCACATTGGCGCGCACGGTGGGGACGCCCGGCGCATCTCGCTCATCGGCCATTCGGCCGGTGGACACCTGGCGGCCATGCTGCTGGCCGCCGATTGGCAAGCCTTGGGCCGGGATTTGCCGCGCGATCTGGTGCGCCGGGGGCTGTCGATCTCGGGCCTGTATGAGCTGGAGCCGGTGCGCCGCACACCCTTTGTGCAGGCCGACCTGCGCCTGACGCCCGCGCAGGTTCGCCTGGTCAGCCCCGCCCGCTGGGCTGCGCCCAAGGGCCGCGTGTTGTACACGGTGGCCGGTGCCGACGAAAGCCCCGAATTCCTGCGGCACAACCGCCTGATCCGCCAGGCCTGGGGCGCGCGCACCGTGCCTGTGTGCGAGGCGCTGCCGGGGCTCAACCACTTCAGCATCCTCGATGACTTGGTGCAGCCGGGCACGCGCTTGCACACGCTGGCTGCGCAGCAGATCGCAGCGGCCTGAAACCGCGCGAGCATGAAAAAAGCGGCCCATGGGCCGCTTTTTTGTGGAGGCGCGGGGTCTTCACATGAGCAGGTGTTCGCCCGCGTTGTCGCCACCCAGGATCACGTAGTTGACCTTGCGGATATCCATGAGCTTTTTGCCGCCGGCGTAGCTGATCGAGCTTTGCACGTCCTGCTCCATCTCGATCAGGGTGTTGGCCAGCTTGCCCTTGATGGGTTCGAGGATGCGCTTGCCTTCGACGTGCTTGTACTCGCCCTTGTTGAAGTCGGACGCAGAGCCGTAGTACTCCTTGAACAGCTCGCCATCGACCTCGACGGTCTTGCCCGGCGACTCTTCGTGGCCCGCAAACAGCGAGCCGATCATGACCATGCTGGCGCCAAAGCGGATGCTTTTGGCGATGTCGCCATGGCTGCGGATGCCGCCGTCGGCGATGATGGGCTTGGTCGCCACGCGCGCGCACCACTTGAGCGCCGACAGCTGCCAGCCGCCGGTGCCAAAGCCGGTCTTGAGTTTGGTGATGCAGACCTTGCCCGGACCCACGCCCACTTTGGTCGCGTCGGCGCCCCAGTTTTCGAGGTCAATCACGGC
>JBDLTR010000092.1:0-13683 GCA_039805705.1 Pseudomonadota bacterium | reverse complement strand
CCATGCCAACCACCCTGCTCAAGACCGAACCGAACTTCCACGAACCCGGCCGCCGTTTTTTCCGCGATTTCTCGCCGGGCGATGATTTCTACGAGGCGCTGATCGACGCGCACAACGGCCTGACCGACGAACAAAGCGAGGCGCTCAACGCCCGCCTGATCCTGGTGCTGGCCAACCACGTCGGCGATCTGCGCGTGCTGCGCGAGGCGCTGGCCGCGGCCAAAAGCGCCAACGCCTGATGGCGCCTGGATCCCCGGGTCAAGCCCGGGGATGACGACAAAACAAACAGCGCCGGGGATGACGGCCAACAAACGGTGTCGTCCTCAGGCCAAAGGGTGTCGTCCTCGGGCTTGACCCGAGGACCCATCTCGGGGCGCTTGAGGACCCCCTGCGGCGGCTTGTCAGGTCGCGTCAGCCCTGGCTTCTAAAATCGATGGGTTGACCGATTTGCAAGCTACCCATTCCATGAAAGTCCTCCGTTTTTCCGACCTCTGTGCCCAGGGCCAAGCCGCGGGCCAGCGCGTGTTCATCCGCGCCGACCTCAACGTGCCGCAAAACGACGCGGGCGAGATCACCGAAGACACCCGCATCCGCGCCTCGGTGCCCTGCATCGAGATGGCGCTCCAAGCCGGCGCGGCCGTGATGGTCACCAGCCACCTGGGCCGCCCGACCGAGGGCGAATTCAAGCCCGAAGACTCGCTCGCGCCGGTGGCCAAGCGCCTGGGCGAGCTCTTGGGCCGTGAAGTCCCGCTCATCTCCAACTGGGTCGACGGCGTGCAGGTGCAGCCCGGCCAGGTGGTGCTGCTGGAGAACTGCCGCGTCAACAAAGGCGAGAAGAAAAACAACGAAGCCCTGGCGCGCAAGATGGCCGCGCTGTGCGACATCTTTGTGCACGACGCCTTTGGCACCGCGCACCGCGCCGAGGGCACCACCTACGGCATCGCCCAGTACGCGCCGATCGCCTGCGCCGGCCCGCTGCTGGCGGCCGAGATCGACGCGATTTCCAAGGCCCTGGCCAACCCGAAGCGCCCGCTGGCCGCCATCGTGGCCGGCTCCAAGGTCAGCACCAAGCTGACCATTCTGAAGAGCCTGGGCAAGAACGTGGACCAGCTCATCGTCGGCGGCGGCATCGCCAACACCTTCATGCTGGCCGCGGGCCTGAAGATCGGCAAGAGCCTGGCCGAGGCCGACCTGGTCGACGAGGCCAAAGCCGTGATCGAGGCCATGAAGGCGCGTGGCGCCGAAGTGCCGATCCCGACCGACGTGGTGGTGGCCAAGGAATTTGGTGCCCACGCCCAAGCCACGGTCAAGAAGGCCACCGAGGTGGCGGACGACGACATGATCCTGGACATCGGCCCCGAGACCGCCGCCAAACTGGCCGCGCAGCTCAAGGCCGCAGGCACCATCGTCTGGAACGGCCCGGTCGGTGTCTTCGAGTTCGACCAGTTTGCCAACGGCACGCAGCAAATCGCCCAGGCGATCGCCGAGTCCAGCGCCTTCAGCATCGCCGGCGGTGGCGACACGCTGGCCGCGATCGCCAAATACGGCATCGAGCAGCAGGTGGGCTACATCTCCACCGGTGGCGGCGCCTTCCTCGAAGTGCTCGAGGGCAAGACCCTGCCGGCCTTCGACATTCTGGCCAAGCGCGCCGCCGGCTGATGCAGCCCCTCACCCTGGTCACGCTCGCGCTGATCGGGGTGTATTTCGCGTGGCTGGCGCTGTTTGGCCTGCGCAAGCACCGGCACCTGGCGCAAGGGCCGTGGCTGTTTTTCTTTCGCGCCTTCTTTCCCAACTGGAAGTTCTACCACGCGGCCGGTGCCGCGCCGCGCCTGTATGTGCGGGCGCAGGGTGAGGGCGGCGACTGGTCCGATTGGCAACGCGTGTACGCGCGCATCCCGCACCGCACACGGCACCTGCTGCACAACCCGGTGGTCAATCTGGCGCTCAACCACCAGAACCTGGTGGACCACCTTTGGGCCGATGTGCAGGACTTGCCCGAGGGCGGTGACATCCGCGAGCGTGTGACCTACGCGCTCGTCACCCGCCTGGCACACGAGGCGGTGCGCGGTGGGCGCTGGGGCGATGTGCCCATGCTGCCCATCGGACCAGACCCAACCCAGTCCCCGGCCCGCCATTTCCAGTTTGAACTGCGCATGGACGCGCTACAGGAGCAGGACCGTGCGCCTGTGCGCAGCGAGCTGGTGCTGCAATCGCCGGTGATGCCCGCATGAGCCTGGGCCTGGCCGTGCGCGCCTTCGAGCTGTTGCTGGGCTGGAGCCTGGCGTTGCAGTGTTGGGAATACTGGCGCATCGCCGGCATGGACCGCGTCAACGATTGGTCTGTCCTGCGCCGCGAAATCCCCGCGCGTCCGGCCTGGGTTCGGCCTGGGCTTGATGCGCTGCTCAGCCCCCTGCGCTACCGCGCCCTGATCGCGCTGCGCCTGGGGCTGGCGCTGGCCTTGGCGCTGGGCCTGCTGCGCGGTGCGCCCGGGCTGGCCGGCGCGGTGCTGCTGTTCGCCATCGCCCTGGTGCTGCTCTTGCGCTGGCGCGGCGCTTTCAATGGCGGCAGCGATTTCATGACCCTGGTGGGGCTGACGGGCCTGTTGATCGCGCACGCCGTGGGCGCGTTCCACGGCATGGAGACCGGCTGGCGCGCCGGGCTCTGGTACATCGCGCTGCAATCGCTGACCTCGTATTTCATGTCGGGCTGGGTCAAGCTCTTGCACCCGTCCTGGCGCAGCGGGCGCGCGCTGCCGCAATTTCTGGACACCGGCATTCACGGCCCACTGGCGCCTGACAGCGCTTACCGCAAGCCGCATCTGGCGCTGGCCATCAGCTGGGCCTTCACCGTCTGGGAAGGGCTGTTTCCGCTGGCGCTTTTGGACGTGCGGCTGGCCGCGCTGTTTTGCGCGGTGGCCAGTGTCTTCCACTTTCTGGTGTTCCGCTTTTTCGGCCTCAACCGTTTCTTTTGGGCCTGGATGACGAGTTACCCGGCCATCCTCTGGGCCGCGTCGCAGCGCTTTACCGGCCTGTGAACACGGGCGTGCGCCGCTGGGCAAAAGCGGCCCGGCCTTCGGCGAAGTCGGCGCTGGCGCTGGTCAGGTGCTCGCGTTCGCGCAGGCGCTGGACGTTGTAGTCGCCGCGCGCGATCTCGTTGATCGAACGCTTGGTCTCCTGCACCGCCAGCGGCGCCAGCGCCAGCACGTCTTGCACCAGGGCGTCGAGCGTGGCGCGCCAGCCTGCGGCATCGCTCACCGCTTCGAACAGGCCCAGCGCTTGCAGCTGCGCCATGCCAAAAGGCCGCGCCGTCAGAAACGCGCGCTTGGTGGCCGACACGCCAAAGCGGCTCACATAGCGCTGCAGGCCGCTGGGGTAGTAGTGCAGGCCGAGGGCGGTGGCGGGCATGCGCCACTCGATGCCCTCCAGGCCAATGCGCAGGTCGCAGGCCAGCACCAGGTCGGTGGCGCCGCCATACACGCTGCCGTTGAGCGCGCACACCGTGACCGGGCGCAAGCTGGCCAGGCGGTCGGGGATCTGCTCAAAAAAGGTGGCGCCATGGCCGGGCGTGTCGAAGCCACCGATGTCGTAGCCCGCGCAAAACACCGGCTTGGGTTGGCCCGTGGTCTGCGCCGTGAGCACCAGCACGCGCACGCTGGCTGCTTGCTCGACCGTGTCGAAATGCGCCAGAAGGGTTTGCAGGTCGCCGTTTTCGAGCTTGTTGCGCTGCGCCGGGCGGTTCAGGGTGATGGTGGCCACGCCGGCGTCGATCTGCAAAACAGGGGCGCTGGGCTGGGCAAAAGCGTGGGACATGGCGTGAACGGTCATCCTCGGGCTCGACCCGAGGATGACGGACAAGAAAAATAAAAAGGCGCCCGAAGACGCCTTTGCAGGTTCAGGGCGACGCCGACGATTGTCGGCGATCACACCCGTTCCAATCACTTGGCCTTAGCGGCCTTCAGGGTCGACTTGACCGCGGCTTCGGCTTGGACAGAAGCGGCCTTCAGGTTGGCCTGAGCGGTTTCAGCGGCTTGCTTGGCCACTTTTTGCAGGGTGGCAGCGGCGGTCTGGCTGGCTTCGTAAGCGGTCTTGAAGGCGGACACGGCGGCGTCGGAGCCGGCGGGGGCGTTCTTCAGGTTGGCTTCAACCAGGTTTTTGACAGCGGCTTGGCTTTCAGCGGCCTTGGCTTCGACGGCCTTGCTCAGCTCAGCGCCGGTGGACGAAGCGATGTCGTACAGATGACGGCCGTAGGACACCGACTTCTCGAAAGCGGGCTGCACCAGGGCGGCTTGAGCGGCCAGCAGTTCTTGCGGGTTCTTGGCCGACAGCAGGGTTTGGGCGTTGGCGAAAGACTCGCCCACAGCGGCTTTGCCAGCGGCCAGGTTCAGTTCGACCAAGCGCTCGAAGCCGGCGAAAGCGGTTTGCGACAGACCGGCCACGGCGTCCAGGTTGGCTTTTTGGGCGGCGACGAGTTGTTCGGCGTTGAAGTTGTTCATGGTGTTTCCTTTTGAGAAAGAGGGGTTGATTTGTTGCAGTGCAGCAATTGCACCACGATCAAACCCCCGGCGCAAGGGAAAACCCGCACTTTAGAGGCGGCACTCCAAAACCGCGGTGCCCCGAGGACTGCATACACTCGGGGGGCCCGCTTGCCCACCGCTTTGGCAGGCCTTTTGAGCAAAGCCCCACTTGGACACCCTCGACCTCCTCAGCTTGCTGGCCGTGGCCGGCTTGGTGCTGCACTGGTTTCAGCGCCAAAACCACCGCCAGCGCACCGCTTTGCTGGCCAGCCACCTGCAGCCGTTCCAGATCGAGCGCCTGATGCAGCAGCTCACCGAGGGCTACCTGCGCGCCTTGGGCGAAACCGATGCGCAGCGCCAAGACCAGCTGTGGCAGCAACACGCCCCAGCCGAGCAGCAGCTGGCCCAGCAGTTCCAAGACTTTGCCCGTGCGTTTGCCCAAGTGCCCGCGCCCCAAGCGCGCACCCTCAAGCTGGCCCTGCCCGGCATGGAAAAAGTCTGGCCGCAAGCCAGCTTTGACACCCGGCGCATGGTGCAGCTGCACGCCGAAGGCATTGCCCGCGCGGTGGCCAACGAGGCGGGCCTGCCTCCCAAAGACCGGGCCTACCGCTTGATGGCCGAGATGTTCCTGATGCAGCACAGCTGCCATTGGTTTTGCCGCAGCCGCGCCGTGGCCACGGCGCGCATGTGGGCCCAGCACCACACCGCTTTCGAGCAGGCGCTGGCGGGCGTGAGCCCCGACACCCGGCAGGCCTACCAGGCCCTGGTGCAAGGCCCGGCCTTGGGCGGCCTGCGCTGACCCCCCGCCTTTTTTGAACAGGACCCAAGCCGGCCTTGGGCGGGGTTTTGCCGCCTCAAACTTTTATTTTCAATAAATAACTCGTTTTTGGCGTTTGTGTCGACAAAGTCACACTGAGCAAATACCATGCAAAACGAAAGTTTAAATTGATAAGATGGCTTAAACCTGTCTTAAAACCACAAATATGGCGTTCAGCGCTGTACGAAGGCTTGGGAGCTGATTCATGGAACGCAAGGGTCTGGCGCTGGCACTGCCATTTGTTTTGCTCACCTCGGTGACTTGGGCGCAGCTTGCTCCGCCCGACGCGGGCACGCTCATGCAGCAGCTGCCCCGACCCGAACCCTTGCGCCGACCCGGTCTGGCGCCCACGCCCGAGGCCACCGCGCAGCCTGCCCGCCGCCCGACAGGGCCGCAAGTGCGGGTGCAGCGCTTCAAGCTGCAAGGCAACACTTTGCTCAGCAGCGAGCAACTCGTGGCCACCCTGGCGCCCTTTGTGCAGCAAACCCTGAACCTGACGCAGCTGGAGCAGGCTGCACAGGCGGTGGCCCGGCGCTATCGCGAAGATGGCTGGGTGGTTTCGGCCTATTTGCCCGCGCAAGACATCACCCAGGGCGAGGTGCTGATCCAGATCGAAGAAGCGCGGCTGGGGGCTTTGCGGTTCAACGTGGCCGAAGGCTTGCGCGCGCCACCAGCGCAGGCGCGCCGCTACTTTGACGCCCTGCTGGTGCCCGGACAGCCGCTCAACGCCGACGATGTGGAGCGTGCCCGCACACTCGGTGGCGAATTGCTGGGCATGGACATCGGCACCCGGTTCAAGAAAAGCCAAACTGTGGGCGCAACCGACGTGGATGTGGAGCTGCGCGACAAGCCCGCGCTGGCCATGGACCTGTTCGCCGACAACGGCGGCACACGCGCCACCGGCAGCCAAAGGCTCAACGCCCTGCTCGAATGGCGCAACCCGCTGGGCTCGGGTGACCTCTGGAACATGGCCTTCATGCACAGCCAGGGCGCCGACAGCGCGCGTGTCGCCCTGGGCGTGCCCGTCGGCCCCGACGGCTGGCGTGTGGGGGCCTCGGTCTCGCGCTACAGCTACCGCCTGATCTCGCCCGAGTTTTCGGCGCTCAACTTCACCGGCAACGTCGACACCCTGGGCCTGGAAGCGTCCTACCCCTTGCTGCGCCAGCGCAGCAGCAACCTGAGCTTCTTGCTCAACGCCGACCACAAGCAGCTCGACAGCCGCTCGGGCGGCAGCATCGCTTCCCGCTACGCCACCCAGTCGCTGACCATGGCCCTGCAGGGCCGCCAAAGCGACGACTGGCTGGGCCAAGGCGGTGTGAACTTCGGCCAGCTGGGCTGGAGCTCGGGACGCGTCAACTTGAACGGCTCGCCCACGCAGGCCACCGACGCTCTTGGCCCGCACACCGAAGGCCATTTCAACAAGCTGCGTGCCCAACTCAGCCGCTCGCAAAACCTCAGCGCCAACTGGTCGCTGCAACTGAGCCACACCCAGCAGTGGGCCAGCAAGAACCTCGACTCTTCTGAGCGCTTTTTCATCGGCGGCCCCGACAGCGTGCGCGCCTTCCCCTTGAGCGAAGCCGGCGGCGCCGAAGGCCGCTTGAGCACCGCCGAACTGCAATGGCGCCTGGACCCCGCGCTCACCCTGATCGGCTTTTACGACCACGGCCAGGTGCGTGTGAACGTCAACCCCTACACCAGCGCTCCCATGCCCAACCACATCCGCCTCGAAGGCGCCGGCCTGGGCCTGCAGTGGCGCGCGTTCAACGGCCTGGCCATCAAAGCCACCTGGTCGCGGCGCCTTAACGAAAACCCCCACCCCAACACCAGCGGCAAGGACCAGGACAACACCCTGTTGCGTGACCGCATCTGGCTGTCTGTGCTCTACAGCTTCTGACGGGGGGCCTCATGAACAAGCAGTACCGCATCGTTTGGAACGCGTGCACAAGCACGTGGGTGGCCGTGGCCGAGATCGCCCGTTCACACGGCAAGAGCAAGGGCACCCACAGCGGCGGCGCCAGCCGCAGCGTGCAGTTGGTGCTGCGCCCGGTGGCCTTGGCCCTGGCCTTGTGGGGCGGCGGCGCCTACGCGGGCCCACCCGCGCCCAACCAGCTGCCCACCGGCGGCCAGGTGGTGGCCGGCCAGGCGGCCATTGGGCAAACCGGTCCTGCGGCGCTGAGCGTCAACCAGTCCAGCCCATCGGCTGTGATCCACTGGAACACCTTCAACCTGGGCAGCGCCGCCCAGGTCAACTTTGCGCAGCCCAACAGCAGCGCGGCGGTGCTCAACCGCGTGCTGGACGCCAACCCCAGCCAAATCTACGGCCGCATCACCGCGCCGGGCCAGGTCTTCTTCACCAACCCCAGCGGCATGTATTTCGCGCCCGGCGCAAGCGTGGACGTGGGCAGCTTCACCGCCACCACGCACAGCATCAGCACGGCCGATTTCATGGCCGGCAACTACCGTTTCACGCGCGAGGGGGCCACCGGCGCCATCGTCAACGAAGGCCAGATCCAGGCCGCACTGGGTGGCTATGTGGCGCTTTTGGCGCCCGAGGTGCGCAACCACGGCGTGGTGCTGGCGCAGATGGGCACGGTGGCGCTGGCCGCTGGTGAGGCTTACCAACTGCAGATCCAGGGCAGTCGCCTGAGCCACATCGAGATCACGCCTGCCACCATCCACACCTTGGTGGACAACGGACAGGCCGTGCTCGCGCCCGACGGTTGGATCATCCTCTCGGCCCAAGCGGCCCAGCAACTCGAAGCCAGCGTGGTCAACACCGGCCAGCTCTCGGCCAACAGCCTGGTGGACCGCGGCGGGCGCATCGTGCTGGAGTCTTCGGGCACGCTCAGCGCAGGGGGCAGCATCCAGGCCAACAGCGCGATGGCGCAGGGCGGCCAGGTCACCCTCACGGGCCAGCACATCCACGTCCCTGCGGGTGCCGACATCCAGGCCCAAGGCGCGACAGGCGGTGGCACGGTCTTGGTCGGTGGCGACTGGCAAGGCAGCGGCGCGTTGCCCCAGGCCACCACCGTGACGATGGAAGCAGGCGCCAGCATCGACGCCAGTGCCACCGAGCGCGGCGACGGTGGCAAGGTGGTGCTCTGGAGCGATGTGCACAAGGCCGAGGGCCAGACCACGGTGCACGGCAGCATCACCGCCCGGGGCGGGGTGCTGGGCGGCAAGGGCGGGCAGGTGGAAACCTCGGGCCACCAGGTGGACATTGCGGGTGCCAGCGTCAATGCCGGCGCCGACCAGGGCCCGGGCGGCCTGTGGCTGCTCGACCCCTACGACTACACCATCGGCACGACCGAGGCGGCCACCATCAAGGCCAGCCTGGACGGGGGCACCAGCTTCACGCTGGACACGGCCAGCTCACCCTCTGGCACCAGCCCGAACCAGGTCAGCGGCGCCAGCGGCACCGGCCACATCACGGTCAACAGCGCCATCGCCAAGACGGCTGGGGGCGATGCCACGCTCACGCTCAAGGCGGCGGGCAACATCACGGTCAACGGCGACATCACCAGCACGTCGAACAAGCTCAACGTGGTGCTGTGGACCAACAGCGCGGGCGGCTCGACGAGCTACGCGGCGGTCGGTGGTGTGAATGTCACCACCAACGGCGGACATTTCTGGATGGGTGGCGGCAGTGGCTCGACCACCTGGAACGGGCTGACCGTGGGCGATTCGTGGGTGACCATGGACACGCTCAACCAGATTGCGGCCAAGCTGGGCGGCACGAACCTGAGCACGGCGGGCGGCCATGTGTCGATCGCTGGCAAGAACACCGTGAGCGCGGGCACGGGCAGCTGGATCGAGGGCATCTTGCTCGAGGGCGCCCAGGTCAGCACCGGGGGCGGCAGCATCACGCTCGATGGGCGGGCATCCGGTGCGGCGAGCATTGTCTCCGGCATTGAAATGCGCGCGGGCACCACGCTGGCCAGTGGCGGCGGCAACATCAGCATCACCGGTCAGGCCACGGGCCTGACCCTGGCCGGCTCGACGGCCTACGGCGTGTACCAGCGCAACCAGACCACGGTGAGCAGCGGTGCGGGCGCCATCAACTACGACGGTCGCATTGTGGGCGCCAGCGATGCGCCCAACAGCGCCGGCGTGTGGGTCGGCACTTCGGCCGGCGGCGCCGGCGATGGCAACCAAAGCGCGGGCGCGGGTTCGGGCTACAACAACCTGATCAACAGCACCAGCGGTGCGATCAGCCTGTACGCCCAAAACGGCAGCATCAACAGCGGCGGGGGCTATGCGCATGCGCTGGTGCTGAGCAACAACGGCTCGGACGTGCAGGGCGTCAAGAGCGGCAGTGGGGCGATCACGCTGCAAGGCAACATGGCCTTGGGCAGCACGGCTTACGGCGGCACCGACTCCAACGGTTTGCTGATCGACAGCCAGAGCACGACGGGCAAGGTCCAGGTGGTCTCGGGCTCGGGCAACATCACCTTGATCGGCGTGGACTAACAAAGCGGCAGCCAGGGCCTCAATGGCATGCGGCTGAACGCGGCGAACGCAGCCGCCAGCATCCAGATCGGCGATGACGGCAGCAACACCTACAGCGGCAACATCGAGCTGCGGGCCGACGCGCTGCTGCAGGGCAACACCCAAGCGGGCGCGGGCTCGATCAGTGTGCGCAGCACGGGCACGCTGTCGATCAACCCACGGGCGGCCTCGACCTCGTTCTCGCACCTGCGTGCGGGTGCCAGTGGCGTGCTCACCTTCGACGACGACTGGAACTTTGGCAGCACGCTCAGCGGCCTGACCATTGGCAAGAGCGGCAACACCTCGGACCTCACGCTCTCCAACGCCATCACCACCGCGGGCAACATCAGCCTGTATGGCAACAACCTCACCCTCAGCGCTGCGCTGAGCAAGACCGGTGGCGGCGATGCCACTTTGCTGGCCAAAGCGGCGGGCAACATCACGGTCAACGGCGACATCACCAGCACGTCGAACAAGCTCAACACCGTGCTGTGGGCCAACAGCGCAGGCGGCTCCTCCGTGTACGTGGCCGTTGGCGGTGTGTCGGTGACCACCAACGGCGGTCATTTCTGGGTCGGCGGTGGTACGGGCTCGACCACCTGGAACAACTTGACTGTGGGCGATGGGGCGGTGACCACCACCGCAATCAACCAAATTGCCGCCAAGCTTGGCGGCACCACCTTGACCACGGGCGGTGGCGCCGTATCTGTTGCAGGCCAGGGTCTTGTCAGCTCGGGCACAGGCCAGTGGCTCAATGGTGTTTTGCTTGAAGGTGCCCAGGTCAGCACCAGCGGCGGCGCCATCACACTGTGGGGCTCTGCCTCGGGTGCCGCCACCAGCGTGGCTGGCATTGAAATGCGTGCAGGCACCACGCTCGCCAGTGCGGGTGGCAACGTCAGCCTGACGGGTACAGGCACCACCCTGGCGGGGGTGGCCAACAGCCTTGGCTTTGGCATTTACCTGCACGACAAAGCCGCGATCAGCAGCGGTGCCGGCAGCATTGGCTTCGATGGCCGCACGGGCGAGACGGCTGCGTCCTTCAGTGCGGGCATTTACATCGGCACCACGGCCTATGGTGCCGGCGATGGCAGTCAGACCACGGGCATCGGCGCGGGCTACAACACCTTGATCACCAGCACCAGCGGTGCGATCTCGATGTACGCCCAAAACGACAGCAAATACGCCAACACCGATGGCACGGCCTATGCCTTGACGATGGCCAACGTCGGTGCGGATGGGGTGGCCATCAAGAGTGGCAGTGGCGCCATCTCGCTGCAGGGCAATGTGGTCCAGGGCAGTGCGCCCTTTGGGGGCCTCTTGTCCAGCGGGATGTATTTCTACAACACCGCCAGCGCCAACAAGCTCCAGGTGGTGTCCCAGTCTGGGGCCATCACCCTCATTGGTGTGAACTACCAAAATGACAGCACCAACCGCAATGGCCTGATGTTTGACGTGGGCGATGCGGCCAACGCCGTCCAGATCGGCGACGACGGCAGCAACACCTACAGTGGCAACATCGACATCCGTGCCGATGATCTCAAGCAGGTCAACACCCACGCGGGCGAGGGCTCCATCAGCGTCCGCAGCTCGGGCACGCTCAAAATCAACCCCTTGGGGGTTTCGACGAGCTTCAACCATCTGCGCGCAGGCAGCGGTACGCTCACCTTCGACGACGACTGGAACTTTGGCAGTACGCTCAGCGGCCTGACCATCGGCAAGAGCGGCAACACCTCGGACCTCACGCTCTCCAGCGCCATCACCACCGCGGGCAACATCACGCTGTACGGCGCCGCGCTGGGCGGCAGCGGCAACCTCGATGCGGGCGGCGGTACGGTCACCTTCGCGGCTTCGGGCAACGGCACCTACAGCGGCGCCATCAGCGGCACGGGCGGCGTCACCAAGACCGGCAGCGGCACGCAGATCCTGAGCGGCGCCAACAGCTACACCGGAGCGACCGCGGTCAGCGCGGGCACTTTGCAGGCGGGCAGCAGCACGGCCTTTGGCAACAACTCGGCCGTCACTCTGGCCGATGTGGCGGGCGCCACGCTCGCGCTCAATGGCAACAGTGTGGCGATTGGTTCGCTGGCCGGGGGTGGCAGCACCGGCGGCAACGTCACGCTCGGCGCCGGCACCCTGAGCACGGGCGGCAAGGACACCAGCACCCTTTATGCTGGCGTGATCAGCGGCACCGGGGGCCTGACCAAGGCCGGCACCGGCACGCAAACCCTGACGGCGGCCAACACCTACACGGGCACGACCACGGTCAGCGCGGGCACGCTGCTGATGAGCAACACGGCCAGCTCGGGCAGCTACAGCATCGCCTCGGGCGCAGTGCTCGAATACAACGTGGCCACGGGGACCACGCTGGACTTGGGCGGCAGCAACAAGACCTACAGCGGTGCGGGCACGCTGCGCAAGAGCGGGGCCGGCACGCTGGCCTGGTGGGGCAACAGCACGGGGGTGGGCACTTTTGCCCTGGACTCCGGCGCCAGCATCGACGTGCAGGGCGGCATCTTCACCGGCAGCAACGACGGCAACGAGGTCTGGACCCACAACAAGGCCAACCTCCATGTGGCCAGCGGAGCCACTTTTGCTGGGAATGAAGGGGTGATCCGGGTGAACGCGCTCACGGGCGCCGGCACGGTGAGCACCGGCTACACGGGCTTTGCCAACGGCGGCATCACCGTGGGTGTGGACAACGGCTCGGGCACGTTCAGCGGCGTCATCGCCAACACGAACACGGCTTCTGGGCACACGGGCAAGCTCACCAAAGAAGGCACGGGCACGCAAACGCTCACGGGCAACAGCACCTACACCGGCGCCACCACCCTCAGCGCCGGCACCCTGGTGCTGCAAAACGATGCGCCCAGCTCCGCGTCCAGCCAATTCTCGGGGCCGGGCAGCCTGGTCATCGAGTCCAGCGGCGCCAGCTTCAGCGCGGGCTTCAGCACCTCGGGCTGGACCTTTGACAGCGCCACGCCCCTGGGCGGCCTGACCCTGGGCAAGGTGGGCAACACAGCGGCCATCACCGTGGCCAACGCCACCACAGTGGCCGGGCCGGTGAATGTGTACGGCGGTGACATCGCCGTCAACGCCGCGCTCACCGCCTCGGGCAGCAACACCATCACCCTCGCCGGCTCGGGCAATGTGACGGACGGCGCCAGCGGCAGCCTCTCGGCCGACAAACTCTTGCTCTCGGGCGGCAACGTGACGCTGGACAGCACCAGCAACGCCATCGGCACCCTGGCGGCCAGCGGCGTGGGCGCGCTCAGCTATGTGGACAGCCATGCGCTGACCCTGGGCACGGTGGGCGCCACCAATGGCATCTCGGCCAGCGGCGTGGTGAACATCAGCACCCTCAGCGGCGACCTGACGGTGTCGCAGGCGCTGAGCACCAGCAACACCACGGCCAGCGCACTCACGCTCAACGCGGGCAGCGCCACGGCGGCGCTCACGACCTCCGGCGGCAACCTGATCGTCAGCGGCAGCGGTGCGGTCTCGGTGGGCGCGGGCGGCACCGCCACGCTGTACACGGGCGGCATCAGCGGCAGCACCGGCCTGGCCACGCTGGTGGGCAGCAGCAGCGGGCGCTTCCGCTACGGCAGCGATGAAAGCACCACGAATTACACGCTGGCGTTGAGCACGGGGCTCAATGCCATTTACCGCGAACAGCCGACCGTCACACGGGCGGTGGACAACAAGACCATCACCTATGGCGATGCACTGCCCAGCTACAGCTTCTCCATCAGCGGCGGCAGCAACGGCGACACCTACGCCCAGGCCTTCGGCAGCGCCACTGCACCCACGGTGGCGGTGGGGGGCAGCCAATCGAGCACGAACAACTACACCGCAGGCGCGCACACCC
>JBDLTR010000091.1:0-9318 GCA_039805705.1 Pseudomonadota bacterium | reverse complement strand
TGGTGCCCACGCGTGAACTCGCGCTGCAGGTGGGTGATGTGTTCACGCAGCTGGCCTATGGCTTTGGCCTCAAGGTCGCGGTGGTCTACGGCGGCGTGTCCATCAACCCGCAGATGATGGGCTTGCGCGGCGGCGCCGACATCGTCGTCGCCACACCAGGTCGCCTGTTCGACCTGGTGGCGCACAACGCGGTGCACCTGAAAGACGTGCAGCAGCTGGTGCTCGACGAGGCCGACCGCCTGCTCGATCTGGGTTTTGCCGAGGAGCTGCAGGGCGTG
The DNA here is from genome assembly GCA_039805705.1 of Pseudomonadota bacterium. Lineage (GTDB taxonomy): Bacteria > Pseudomonadota > Gammaproteobacteria > Burkholderiales > Burkholderiaceae_C > Limnohabitans_A. The sequence continues at coordinate 9,040 of JBDLTR010000091.1, read as the reverse complement.
CTGGCGTTGCTGCCGGCGCAGCGGCAAACGCTGTTGTTCTCTGCGACTTTTGCCGAGCCGGTGCAGGCGCTGGCCGCCGGCCTGCTGCACGATCCCCGGCGCATCACGGTCGAAGCGTTGGCGGCGCAGGAGCCCGCCATCCACCAACGCGCGATCGCGGTCGACGAGGCCCAACGCACGGCCTTGCTGCGCCACCTGATGGCCGAGAACGCCGGCAAGCGTGTGCTGGTGTTTGTGGCCACACGCTACGCCTGCGAACACGTGGCCAGCAAGCTCTACAAGGCGGGCATTTATGCCACGGCCTTCCATGGCGAGATGAGCCAAGGCGCGCGCACCCAGGTTCTGGCCGAATTCAAGGAAGGCCGCTGGGACGTGCTGGTCACCACCGACCTGGCGGCGCGCGGCATCGACATCGCGCGTTTGCCCGTGGTCATCAACTACGACTTGCCGCGCTCGGCCAGCGACTACACCCACCGCATCGGCCGCACCGGCCGCGCGGGCGTACAGGGCGAAGCCATCAGCTTCGTCACGGCGTCCGCGCAGCAGCATTGGGCGCTGATCTGCAAACGCGAAAAGCTGGCGCTCGAACTGGACGTGTTGCCCGGTTTTGAACCGGTCGATGTGCCGCCACCACCCGCCCCGGGCAATGGGGGCATCAAGGGCAAGCGCCCAAGCAAGAAAGACAAGCTGCGCGCAGCGCAGGCAGGGCACAAGCCCGCTTAAGCGGCGTCGCTGCTTTCGGGCATGTCCGGCGTCGGTGCAGGTTTGGCCGGTGCCGGCACGTACATCCCGTGCTTGCTCAAAATTTCCACGTACACCGCGGCCGCGCCCGAGCGGGCCACAGCGTCCACCGCTTCGATCACGGCGCCCACGCGCACCGCTTCGGCGCTGTCGGCGCCCGCGCCCACCCGGCAGTCAAAGTCCCAGAAGTCGGCACCCACGGGCACGGGACGACCGCGTTCGCGCTTGAAGTATTTGCGGATGTCGTGCTTGACGGCGTCGAGCACGCGCTCGGGGTGTTTGCCCTCAGGCCGCAGTGGGTAGGTCTTTTTCATGGGGTGTCCTTGGGGATCACGGGGCGCCCGGTCAGGACGAAAGAGGGGGGATTATGGCGCCACACGCAGCTTGAGCTGGAAGCTGATGGCCCCGTACAGGCGGTCTTGCAAGGGGGGCACCAGTGCCACGTTCAGGCCCAAGCGTGGGCCTTCCCAGCTGGCCACCGGGATCAGCGCCGGGAACCAGCCGCCATGGAAGGCCCGGGGATAGCCGTTGAAGGCACCGCCCACCACGCCGAGCTTGGCACCGGCGAAGGTCCAGGGCTGGTAATAGGCGCCCACGTAGTTGGAATGGGCGTTGTCGCTGTTGATGAAACGCCCCGCGGTGAGCGCCCAGGTGTCGTCCAGCTTGTATTCGGCGCCCAGACCGGGGTTGGCGTTGCGCAGACCTTTGTGGGTGTCGAAGTGGGCCGAGTAAAAGCCCGCGTTCAGCCAGAGCCGGCTGGCGTCCCACTCGGCCCGCGCCAGCCCGGCAGCGAAGCACAGGACCAGCGCAATCCACCAGCGCATGCGGGCGTCAGAGCGTGGCGAAAACGTCGCTCGCGGCCTGCACCGTGGCCGCGATGTCGGCCTCGCTGTGGGCGGCGCTGACAAAGCCGGCTTCGTAGAGCGCGGGCGCGATGTAAACGCCGCGGTCCAGCAGACCGTGGAACAGCCGGTTGAACTTGGGGCTGTCGCTGGTCATGACCTTGGCGTAGCTCTGCGGCAGCTCGGGCAGCAAAAAGAAACCGAACATGCCGCCCTGGCAATCGGCCGAGAAGGGCACGCCCGCCTTGGCCGCTGCGCCCTTGAGGCCATTGACCAGGCTGTGCGTCTTGGCGCTCAGGCTGTCCCAGAAGCCGGGCTTGGCGATCTCGCGCAGCGTGGCCAGGCCGCAGGCGGTGGCCACGGGGTTGCCGCTCAGGGTGCCGGCCTGGTAGACCGGGCCGGTGGGCGCGAGTTGGGACATGATCTCGCGCGGGCCACCGAAGGCCGCCAGCGGCATGCCGCCGCCGATCACCTTGCCCAGCACCGTCATGTCCGGTTTGAAACCAGGGATCAGGCCCGCATAGACGCCTTGGGCCGAACCCAGGCCGACGCGGAAACCCGTCATCACCTCGTCGAACACCAGCAAGGCGCCGTGCTGGGAGCAGAGCTCGCGGCAGCGTTTCATGAAAGGCACGCTGGCGCGCACGAAATTCATGTTGCCAGCGATCGGCTCGATCATCAGGCAGGCGAGCTCAGGGCCGTGCAGTTGGAAGGCCTCTTCGAGCTGGGTGATGTTGTTGTACTCGAGCACCAGCGTGTGCTGCACCACTTCGGGGGGCACGCCAGCACTGGTCGGGTTGCCAAAGGTGGCCAGGCCCGAACCGGCCTTGACCAAGAGGGCGTCGGCGTGGCCGTGGTAGCAGCCTTCGAACTTGATGATCTTGCTGCGGCCGGTGGCGCCGCGCGCCAAGCGCAGCGCGCTCATGCCCGCTTCGGTGCCCGAGCTGACCAGGCGCACCATCTCCATCGAGGGTACGTGTTTCAGGATTTCTTCGGCCAGCTCGATCTCGCGCTCGGTCGGCGCGCCGAACGAGAAGCCATCGAGGGCAGCCTTTTGCACCGCCTCGAGCACGGCTGGGTGGCCGTGGCCCAGGATCATCGGGCCCCAGGAGCCGATGTAGTCGATGTACTTTTGGCCGTCGGCATCCCAGAAGTAGGCGCCTTGCGCGCGCTGCACAAAGCGGGGCGTGCCCCCCACCGCGCGGAAGGCGCGCACCGGTGAGTTCACGCCACCGGGGATCACCTGGGCGGCGCGGTCAAAGAGTTGCTGGTTGCGGTCGGTCATATCGGCTTTGCATGCGGGCGCAGGGCCCGCCGTCAGTGTTTGGTTTCGTTGAAAGGCACTTCGAAGTAGTCGTTGCCCGGCGGCAGGCTGCCATCGGGCTCGCCTTCTTCCTCGTGCTCGGCGTCATCGGGTTGGGCCCAGAACAGGCGGTCGGGGATGACCTGGCCCATGCCGGGGCGAAAGCCTTCGTCCAGGCAGCGGTCCAGGTAGCTCAGCGCCTCGCGCGTGGCCTCGGGCAGGTCCATGCCGGTGGCCAGCAGCGCGGCCAGCGCCGCCGACAGCGTGTCGCCTGCCCCCGCGAACACGGCTTCGATGCGCTCGAATTTGTCGTGGGCGACCACCGTCTCGGGCGTGGCCAGCACGTTGTCGATGTGCTGCTCGGGCAGGGAGACGCCGGTGACCAGCACATAGGGCACGCCTTGCTCGCTGGCCGCCCGCGCGATGTCGCGTGGGCTGGGGTTGCGCTCACCTTCCCAGTCGGGCAAGAGCCAGCGGCGCAAGGTGCTGTGGTGGCCGATGAGAACGCTGGTCTGCGGCAGCAGGAGTTCGCGAAAGGCGTCCAGGTAGTCGTCGATCTTGTCGTCTTCCCACCACGAGAGGTTGGGCATGTAGGCGATCACGGGCACGCCGTCGTAGTCGTCGGCGAGCTCGGCGATCAGGGCGATGTTTTCCGGGGTGCCGGCAAAGCCGACCTTGATGACCTGCACCGGCACGTCTTCGGCGATGGTGCGGGCCTGTTCGCCGACGGCGTCTTCGTCGAAGGCGTAAAAGTCGTGGATGCCGCTGGTGTCGCGCGCGTAGCTGCCGGTCACCACGGGCAAGGTGTGGGCGCCGACCGAGCCCATGGTCAGCACGTCGCCGCTCAGGCCGCCGGCGCCACTGGGGTCGTTGGCGTTGAAGTCCAGCACGCAGGCCAGTCCGGGGGTGTCGCTGCCCTGTTCGTCGTCAGCGGGCGTGTCGTCTCGGGTGTCGGTCATGGAGGCGTGGCCTGGAGGGACAAAACGGGCACCGATGGGGCGCCCGATACAATCGAGTTCATTCTATTCGACTCTTTTTTTCTCTCAAGATGGAACACAAAACCTGGATGTGCCTGATTTGCGGCTGGATTTACGACGAGGCGCTGGGTGATCCAGAGCACGGCATCGCGCCCGGCACCAAGTGGGAAGATGTGCCCATGAACTGGACCTGCCCGGAGTGCGCTGCCCGAAAGGAAGACTTCGAGATGGTGGCGATTTGAGCGGACTGAGCGCGCCGGGCGGTATGCCGGGCGCCTCATGGTGTGCCACAAATCGTTGCCCGACACACCGCCCGACGCGCCCAGTCGGGGGTGCTCGATGCGAAGCCGCCTGATCAGGCGGCTTTCTTTTTGACCACGGCGTAGCGCTCCAGGGTTTTTTCGCGCGCTTGGGCGTGGTCGACGATGGGGCGAGGGTAGTTTTGGCCCAGTTCAACGCCGGCCGCTTGCAACTCCAGTTCGCCCGCCAGCCAGGGGGCGTGGATGGCCTTGTTCGAGAGGCCGGCGAGTTCGGTCACGTAGCGGCGGATGAATTTGCCTTCGGCGTCGAACTTCTCGCTTTGGCTCACCGGGTTGAAGATGCGGAAGTAGGGCTGGGCGTCGCAACCGCTGGAGCTGGCCCACTGCCAGCCGCCGTTGTTGGCCGCGAGGTCGAAGTCGTTCAGGTGGGTGGCGAAGTATTGCTCGCCCCAGCGCCAGTCCACGCCCAGGTCCTTGCACAGAAAGCTGGCCACCACCATGCGCAGGCGGTTGTGCATGTAGCCGGTCTGGTTGAGCTGGCGCATGGCGGCGTCCACCAGCGGGTAGCCGGTGCGGCCCTGGCACCAGGCCTCGAACAGTTTGTGGCCATGCGGGCCGTGGTCCCAGTGGATGGCGTCGTAGTCGCGTTTGAAGCTCTCGCCCGCGCCCACGTGCGCGAAGTTGGCCAGCACCTGGGCGTAAAAGTCGCGCCAGATCAGTTCGGACAGCCACACCGCCGCACCTTCGCTGCCGGCGAGCATGCGCGCATGCGCTTCGCGTGCGAGCTGGCGGATCGACACGGTGCCAAAGCGCAGGTGCACGCTCAGGTAGCTCGGGCCTTTGACGGCTGGAAAGTCGCGCCGCTGCCCGTAGGCGTCGATGCGGTGCAAAAAATCGGCCAGCAGGCTTTGCGCGCCCGATTCGCCGGTGGGGATGTGCAGCTCGGCCAGGTTGGTGGGCTCAAAATCGATGTCCGACAAGCGCGGCACCGGCTGGCGAAGGGCCTCGGGGCGCGGCGCCAGGTGCTGGGCGTGGCGCTCGACCGGGTAGGCTTTGAGGTAGAAGTCGTTCACCTTGCGCAGCCAGGCGTTTTTGTAGGGCGTGAAGACCGAAAACGCGGTGCCCGATTGCGTCATCACTTCCTGGCGCTCGAACACCACATGGTCTTTGCAGGTGTGCAAGGCGATGCCGTGGTCGGCCAGGTGACCGCGCACCTGGCCGTCGCGCCGCTGGGCGTAGGGTTCGTCGTCGTGGCTGGCAAAGACCGCCAGGGCGCCCAGCTGCTGCGCCAGCTGGGGCACCTCGTGCTCGGCCCGCCCATGGCGCACGATCAGGCCGCAGTGCGCGCCCCCCAGCTCGCGCAGACGGGTGTCGAGCTCGGCCAGCGACTCGCGGATGAAGTCGACACGGCGGTCGGCGCGCGGCAGGGCGTCCAGGATGGCGGTGTCGAACACAAAGGCCACATGCACTTGGCGGCTGTGCCGCAGGGCGTTGTAGAGCGCGGCGTTGTCGTGCACCCGCAAATCGCGGCGCAGCCAGACCAGGGCGCAGGGGTAGGGGTTGTCCATGGGGTTGCCTGAGGGGGTGCCGTTAAAATCCAAAGCCATGCCCGCCGATTCTGCCTCGATCAACCTCACGCACCATTTTTTGGTGGCCATGCCGGGTTTGGAGGACGCGCTTTTCGGCCGCAGCGTGATCTACCTGTGCGAGCACAGCCCCCAGGGCGCCATGGGCCTGATCATCAACAAGGCCAGCGACCTGTCGCTCAAAGACCTTTTTGACAAGCTGGACATGCCGCTGCGCCGCACCGACCTGCAGCAGACCCCGGTGCTGCAAGGCGGACCGGTGCAAACCGAGCGCGGTTTTGTGCTGCACGACCCGATCCACATGGACCAGCCCGAAGAGGACGGCGGCAGCATTTACGCCTCGACCTTGCAGGTGCCGGGCGGCCTGGAGATGACCACCTCGCGCGATGTGCTCGAAGCCCTCTCTGGCGGCGCGGGTCCGCGCCGCGTGCTGGTCACGCTGGGCTACGCGGCTTGGGGCGAGGGCCAGCTCGAATCCGAGCTGGCCGAGAACGCCTGGCTCACCGTGCCGGCCCAGCCCGCCATCGTGTTCGACACCCCCCTTGAGCAACGTTACGACCAGGCGCTGGCCTTGCTGGGCCTGTCGTCCTGGATGCTGTCGCCTGAGGCCGGCCACGCATGAGCGCCGCGCTGAACGTCCCGGCCGCACAGCAAACCTTCCTGGCCCTGGACTATGGCCTCAAGCGCACCGGCGTGGCGGTGGGCAACCGCTTGCTCAAGACCGCGACGCCGCAGGGCACGATCACCGCCGAGGGCGACGCGCGCTTTGCCAAGATCGCCGAGCGCCTCCAAGAGTGGCAGCCCGACGCGCTGGTGGTGGGGGTGCCCACCCACCCCGATGGCGGCGAGCACGAGAACACGCTGCGCGCGCGCAAGTTCGCGCGCCAGTTGCGTGGGCGCTTTGGCCTGGCGGTCTACGAAGTCGATGAGCGCTACAGCACCACCGAAGCGCATGCCCAAGGCGCCAAAGACGCCGATGCCGCGGCGGCAGCGATCATCCTTGAACAATTTCTGAGGAACATTCCATGAGCTCTCTCACGCTCGATGCCGAAGCCCTGTACCAGGAGCTGTTGCGCGGCGTGCGCGGCCTGTGCCAGGCCGACACGCGGCTGGTGGGCATCACCTCGGGCGGCGCCTGGCTGGCCGAGCGCTTGCAGCGCGATCTGAATTTGCCGGGTCAGCCGGGTCAGGTGTCTTCGGCCATGCACCGCGACGACTACGCCCAGCGCGGCCTGGCCGCTGGGGGGCAGACCCAGCTGCCTTTTGAGGTCGACGGCGCGGATATCCTGGTGCTCGACGATGTGCTCTACACCGGCCGCACCCTCCGCGCCGTGCTCAACGAACTGTTCGACTACGGCCGCCCCGCGCGGGTGCGCCTGGCGGTGCTGGTCGACCGCGGCGGGCGTCAGCTGCCGGTGCAGGCCGACTACGCGGCCGCGCGTGTGGCGCTGCCCGAGACACAGTCGCTGGCGCTGGCCCGCGACGACAGCGGTGCTTTCCGTTTCCAGGTGCAACACAAGGGCTGAGGTGACCATGCTCTACAAACGCAACAACCCCCAGCTGAACAAAAACGGCGAGCTGATCCACCTGCTCTCCACCGAGGGCCTGTCCAAGGACATCCTCACCCACATCCTCGACACCGCGGCCAACTTCGTCAGCGTGAGCGACCGCGAGGTCAAGAAGGTGCCCCTCTTGCGCGGCAAGAGCGTGTTCAACCTGTTCTTCGAGAACAGCACGCGCACCCGCACGACCTTCGAGATCGCGGCCAAGCGCCTCTCGGCCGACGTCATCAACCTCGACATCGCCCGCTCCTCGGCCAGCAAGGGCGAGTCGCTGCTGGACACCATCGCCAACCTCTCGGCCATGGCCGCCGACATCTTTGTGGTGCGCCACAGCGAATCCGGCGCGCCCTACCTGATCGCCCAGCATGTGGCGCCGCATGTGCACGTGGTCAACGCCGGTGACGGCCGCCACGCCCACCCGACGCAGGGCCTGCTGGACATGTTCACCATCCGGCACTACAAAAAAGATTTTTCCAACCTCACCGTGGCCATCGTCGGCGATGTGCTGCACTCGCGTGTGGCGCGCTCGGACATCCATGCGCTGACCACCCTGGGTTGCCCCGAGGTGCGCGTGGTGGGGCCCAAGACTTTGGTGCCCTCGGACATGGCGCAGATGGGCGTCAAGGTCTTCCACAGCCTCGAAGAGGGCATCCAGGGCTGCGACGTGGTCATCATGCTGCGCCTGCAAAACGAGCGCATGAGCGGTGCGCTCTTGCCCTCCAGCCAGGAATACTTCGAGAGCTACGGCCTCACGCCCGAGAAGCTGCAGCTGGCCAAACCCGACGCCATCGTCATGCACCCGGGCCCGATCAACCGCGGTGTCGAGATCGACTCGGCCGTGGTCGACGGCCAGCAAAGCGTGATCCTGCCGCAGGTGACCTTTGGCATCGCGGTGCGCATGGCGGTGATGAGCATTGTTGCGGGGAACGAAGCATGAAAATCCTGATCCAGAACGGCCGCGTGATCGACCCCGCCAGCGGCTTTGACCAACAGGCCGATGTCGCCATTGCCGCGGGCCGCATCATCGCCATCGGCCAAGTGCCGGCCGATTTCGCGCCCAACCGCACCCTGGATGCCACGGGCTGTATCGTGGCCCCGGGCCTGGTCGACCTGGCTGCGCGCCTGCGCGAGCCGGGGCACGAGCACGCCGGCATGCTCGAGAGCGAAATGGCCGCTGCGGTGGCGGGTGGCGTCACCAGCCTGGTGTGCCCGCCCGACACCGACCCCGTGCTCGACGAGCCCGGCCTGATCGAGATGCTGCGCCACCGTGCCGAGAAGCTGCACCAATCGCGCGTGCTGCCGCTGGGCGCACTCACGCGCGGCCTCCAGGGCGAAGTGCTGACCGAAATGGCCCAGCTCACCGCCGCCGGTTGCGTGGGCTTCTCGCAGGCCGAAGTGGCCCTGGCCAACACCCAGGTGCTGCAGCGCGCACTGCAGTACGCCAGCACCTTTGGCTTCACGGTCTGGCTGCGCCCACAAGAGCTCTACCTGGGCAAGGGCGTGGCGGCGAGCGGGCCTTTGGCCACGCGCATGGGCCTGTCGGGCGTGCCGGTGGCCGCCGAGACGATCGCCTTGCACACCCTTTTTGAACTGATGCGCGCCACCCGTGCGCGCGTGCACCTGTGCCGCCTCTCCAGCGCCGCCGGCGTCGAACTGGTGCGCCAGGCCAAGGCCGAAGGCCTGGCGGTGACGGCCGATGTGAGCATCAACTCGCTGCACCTGACCGACGTCGACATGGGCTACTTCGACAGCCGTGCGCGCCTGACGCC
>JBDLTR010000090.1:0-38584 GCA_039805705.1 Pseudomonadota bacterium | reverse complement strand
CGTGCCGATAATGCGGGCCATGTCACTGATCACCTTGCTCGACGCCAGCCTTGCCTTTGGGCATGTGCCCCTGCTGGACCACGCCGGTTTTTCGCTGGAAGCGGGCGAACGCGTTGGCCTGATTGGCCGCAACGGCAGCGGCAAATCCTCGCTGCTCAAAATCTTGTGTGGGCAAGAACGGGCCGATGACGGGCAATTGCATGTGCAACAAGGCCTGCGCATTGCGTATGTGCCCCAAGAGCCCGTGCTGGATCCAGAACACCGCATTTTCGATTGCGTGCGCGATGGGCTCGCGCCACTGCTGCAGCTGATCGAGGACTACGCCCAAGGCCAGGGCGATCTGCACACACTGCAAAGCCAGATCGAGGCCCAAGACGGCTGGAACTGGGAGCGGCACGTGGACGAAACCCTGCAGCGCTTGCGTTTGAGCCCCGATGCACGCATCGGCGACCTCTCGGGCGGCAACCGCAAACGCGTGGCCCTGGCCCGCGCGCTGGTGAGTCGCCCCGATGTCCTGTTGCTGGACGAACCCACCAACCACCTGGACCTGGACAGCATCCGCTGGCTCGAAGAGCTGCTGCTGGGTTACCGTGGCAGTGTGGTCACCATCAGCCACGACCGCGCTTTTTTGGACCGCATCGCCACCCGCATGGTCGAGCTCGACCGCGGACAACTGACGTCCTTCCCTGGCAACTTTGCCGAATACCAACGCCTGAAGGAAGCGCAGCTGGCCCAGGAGGCCGTGATCCAAGCCAAAGCCGACAAACTGCTGGCGCAAGAGGAAATCTGGATCCGCAAGGGCGTCGAGGCCCGTCGCACCCGCGCCCAAGGCCGCATCAACCGGCTGGAGGCCTTGCGCACGCAACGCGCCCAGCGGCGCGAAACCATGGGCAGTGTGCGTTTGGAAGTGGCCAGCGGCGTGCCCAGCGGCAAGATCGTGGCCGATTTGCAGCACGTGCACAAAAGCTACCCGGGCCCGAATGGGCAAGCCCGCACCATCGTGCGGGATTTCAGCGCCACCCTGTTGCGTGGCGACAAGATCGGCCTGATCGGCCCCAACGGCGCTGGCAAAACCACGCTGCTCAAACTGATTTTGGGCGAGCTCGAACCCGACAGCGGCAGCGTGCGGCGCGGCACCAAGCTCAGCGTGGCGTATTTCGACCAGATGCGAGAGCAAATGCCGCTGGACGCCACCCTCGAAGACTTCATCAGCCCCGGCAGTGAGTGGATCGAAATTGGCCAACGCCGCACCCATGCGAAAAGCTACTTGGGCGATTTTCTGTTCTCGCCGGCACGCGCCAACTCACCCGTGCGCTCGCTGTCGGGCGGCGAGCGCAACCGCCTGCTGCTGGCGCGCCTGTTCGCACGCCCCGCCAACGTGCTGGTGCTGGACGAACCCACCAACGACCTGGACATCGACACGCTGGAGTTGCTGGAAGACCTGCTCCAGCAGTACGAGGGCACGGTGTTTCTGGTCAGCCACGACCGGCGCTTCTTGGACAACGTGGTCACCAGCACCCTTGTGGCCGAGGGCGATGGCCGCTGGCGCGAGTACGAAGGTGGCGTGCAAGACTGGCTGACCCAATCGGCGCGCGCGCCATGGGCGATGTCAGAAGCCACAGCGCGCGAGGCCCCCACGGCCAGCCCCAGCACACCCCCCGCCGAACCAAGCCGCCCACGAGAGAACGCCACCGGCAAACGCAAACTCAGCTACAAAGAGCAGCGCGAATTCGAAGCCTTGCCCGCACAGATCGCGGCCCTCGAAGAAGAGCAAGCCCAGTTGGAGCGGGCCCTGGCCGACGGCCAGCTCTACGCCAACGATCCGGCCCGCGCCGCAGAAATGGCCAGCCGGCTCATGGTGGTGGAAGAGTCGTGGATGGCGGCCATGGAGCGGCTGCAGGCGCTGGAGCAACCGGCGGCCTGATGGGCACACGCTGAGCTGCGGCAGGCCTTGCCCAAGGGCGCTACATTTCAGGCCATGAACGCTGCCGTGGGCCTGAACATCCTCTCGACCACCGAATGGTCGGCCTTGCTGCTGCTGGCCACCGCCACCAGCTTCACACCTGGCCCCAACACCGCCTTGTCCACCGCGCTCGCCGCCAACCGCGGCCTGCGCGGGGCCCTGCACTTTGTCGCCTCGGTGCCCGTCGGCTGGGGCCTGCTGTTTTCGCTGTGCGCACTGGGCCTGGGCACGCTGGTGCTGGCGGTACCGGTGCTGCGCTGGGGGGTGCTGCTCGGCGGCGTGGGCTACTTGCTCTGGCTGGCGCGGCGGCTTTGGGCAGCTGGCCACTTGGCCCAGGCCGATGCCTCGCGCCTGAACGTGACCTTTTGGCAAGGCGTGGCGCTGCAGTTCCTCAACATCAAGGCCTGGATGCTGGCCCTGTCCATCGTGGCCGGCTGGGTGGCTGGCCAGGCGGATGTGCTGGCCCGCTTTGCCGCCACATTGCCGGTCATGTTGGGCTTCGCCTTTTTCAGCAATCTGAGTTACGCCCTGATCGGCTCATTGCTGCGCCAGTGGCTGGCCCAAGGGCGCAGGCTGCTGGTGTTCAACCGGTGCATGGCCCTGGCCTTGCTGCTGACTGCGGCCTGGATGCTCTGGAGCGCGCGGTGAAGCCCTCAGACGCCACGGCCCAGCCACCGCCAGCCGTCTGGCTGGGCACGCTGCTGGGGCTGCTGGGTGTGGCGGTTTTCGCCCTGACCCTGCCCGTGACGCGCCTGGCCACCGGCACCAGCGAAGCGCCGCAACTCTCGCCCTGGTTCGTCACTTGGGCGCGGTGCGCCATCGCGGGCCTGCTGTCGCTGGTGTTTTTGGGGCTCACACGCTCACCCCGGCCCAATTCCGAACAGGCCCGCTGGATCGGCCTGTCCCTGCTGGGCAATGCCCTGGGTTACCCGCTGCTGCTGGCCTGGGGGCTGCGCCACGTCGGCGCCAGCCATGGCGCCGTCATCACCGCCCTGCTGCCCTTGACCACCGCGGCCGCTGCCGCTTGGCTGCTGCATCAACGTGCGCGCCTGAGCTTCTGGCTGTATGCCTTGTTGGGCAGCGCCCTGGTCGTGGTCTACAGCCTGCTGCGGGCCTACGGTGTCGGCGGCACGGACGCAGACCATGGCGGCCTGGTCTGGGCCGATGGCTTGCTGGCGGCCGGGGTGATCGCTGCCTCTTTTGGCTATGTGGCGGGCGCGCAGGTCACCCCTGCGCTCGGGGCCGAACGCGTGATCAGCTGGGTCTGCGTGATGACCTTGCCCCTGGCCCTGCCCATGACCTGGTGGACCTGGCCCGAGCACAGCATCCGCCTGTCGTCGTGGCTGGCCCTCGGCTATGTCGGCGTGTTCTCGATGTGGGCGGGCTTTTTCGCCTGGTTCCGCGGCTTGGCCATGGGCGGCGCCCTGCGCGTGAGCCAGCTGCAGCTGTTTCAACCTTTCATCAGCATGGCGGCGACCGTGCCTTTGCTGGGCGAGTCGATCGACGGTTTGACCCTGGCTTTTGGCCTGGCCGTGGTCGTCACCGTGTTTGCGGGCCGCAAGTCCCTGCAGCCCTGAGCCAGCGCTTGATTTCCCCATCGTCTTTGTGAGCCCTGCATGCGCCAACGTCCTTTTGTGCAAGTCGATGTGTTCAGCGCCGAAGCGCTGCGCGGCAACCCCCTGGCCGTGGTGCTCGATGGGGAGGGCCTGAGCGATGCGCAGATGCAGGCCTTTGCCGCCTGGACCCAGTTGAGCGAAACCACGTTCGTGTTGCCCCCCACGCCATCCGGCCGCGCCCAAGGCGCCGACTACCGGGTGCACATCTTCACCCCCGGCGGCGAGTTGCCCTTTGCCGGTCACCCCACTTTGGGGACCGCCCACGCTTGGCTCGCGGCGGGTGGACAGGCCCAAAGCGCAGACCACGTGGTGCAGGAATGCGGCGTGGGTCTGGTCAGCCTGCGCGACATCGGTGGACGGCGCGCCTTTGCCGCGCCCGCCCTGCGCCGCAGCGGCGTGGCGGCCGAAACGCTGGTCCCCGTGTGCCAAGCCCTGGGCCTGGCCAGCGAGGAGGTGCTGGCCGCGCAAATGCTCGACAACGGCCCGCGCTGGCTGGGCCTGTGGCTGCCCGATGTGCCCACCGTGCTCTCGCTCGAGCCCGACCATGCGCGCCTCAAAGCGCTGGGCCTCAAGGTTGGCGTGGCCGCAGCCCGCGCGCAGGCGGGGGGCTTGGTGCGGCGCGCCAGCCGTGAAGCCCGCGCCTTTGCCACGCACGCCGACACCACCGACATCGAGGTGCGCGCCTTCGCCGCCCCGGTCGGCATCGCCGAAGACCCGGTCACCGGCAGCCTCAATGCCTCGCTGGCGCAATGGCTGATCGCCGAGGGCTGGATGCCCCCGCGCTACCGCGCGCGCCAGGGCACGCGCCTGGGCCGAGCCGGCGAAGTCTTCATCACGCAGGACGCGGCAGGCCAAGTGTGGGTGGGCGGCGACGTGGTCGGCTGCATCCGAGGCACGGTCGAGCTATGAATGCGGCCTTGGACCACCTGGTCGTGATCGCCGCCTCGCTGGACGAAGGCATGGCCTGGTGCGAGCACACCCTGGGCGTGTGCCCCGGGCCTGGCGGAGAGCACCCTTTGATGGGCACCCACAACCGCTTGCTGCGCATCGACGGTCCGGGCTTTGAACGCGCCTACCTGGAAATCATCGCCATCCAGCCAGCGGTGCGTCCGCTGCGCCAGCCACCGCTGCGGCGCTGGTTCGACATGGACGATGCGCACCTGATGCACGCGGTGCGCACCCAAGGACCACAGCTGCGGCATTGGGTGGCCCGCACCAACGCTTTGCCCGCCGCGCTGCAGGCCTGCCAACGCTGGGGTTGGGACCGTGGCCCAGCCTTAGCAGCCTCGCGCATGAGCCCGCAAGGTCTGCTGCAGTGGCACATCAGTGTGCGCGACGACGGCCAACGGCTGCTCGATGGCACCTTGCCCACGCTGATCGCCTGGGGCGATGTGCACCCGGTCGATGCCATGCCGGCCAGCCCGGTGCGCCTGGCCCACCTGCGTGTGCAACACCCTGAACACCGGGCGCTGCAGGCCTGGGCGCAGGCGATCGGGCTGCACGGCATAGAGTGGGCCGAGGGACCGCCGGCCTTGCAGGCCCAACTGCACACCCCCCGAGGTCGGGTGGATCTGCGATCACCGGCGTGACAGGCGGGCGCCGCGGGCCTGCCCACAATCGCCGCCCATGGGAACCCTCTACCTTGTGCGCCACGGCCAAGCCTCGTTCGGCGAAGACAACTACGATCGCCTGAGCCCGCTGGGCCACCAGCAGGCCCAGCGCCTGGGCCAATACCTGCGTGAACGCTTCGCGCGCGAGGGCATCCAGATCGAGACCGTGCTCATGGGCAGTCTGCGCCGGCACCGCGAGACCTGGGAGGGCATGGCCGAAGGCGCCGGCTGGAGCCACACGCCCAGCATCTGGCCTGGCCTGGACGAGTACGACAGCCATGCGCTGATCCACGCCATCCACCCCGAGCCGCTGCCCAAGCCCGACACGCCCGAGCTCTACCGGCACCACTTTCGGCTGCTGCGCGATGCGCTCAAGGCCTGGATGGACGGCCGCACCACGCCGCAAGGCATGCCCAGCTATGCGCAATTTGTGCAAGGCATCGAGGCGGCACTGGCCCATGTGCGCGCGCATTGCACAGGCCACGCGCTGATCGTCTCCAGTGGTGGCCCGATCTCGACCGCGGTGGGCCGCGTGCTGGGCACACCACCCGAGACCACGATCGAGCTGAACCTGCGCATCCGCAACACCGCGCTCAGCGAATTCGCCTTCACGCCCAAGCGCCACATGCTGGTGACCTACAACACGCTGCCGCACCTGGACAGCGCGGCCCACCAGAGCTGGGTGACCTACGCCTGAGGGCTCAGCGCAGCGTGTCGGCCGGTAACTGGTCGATTTCGACCAGCACACGCGCCAAGCCCCGCCCCGCCGCCTGCACCAAGGCCTGGCCTTTGGCCGCCGTGGCCGCGGCCGCGTTGCCCGCAGCCCCCTGGGGGTTGTAGTCCTGCATCTGCCAAGCGAGCTTGGCACTGCGGCCATTGCCCAGCACAGGAAAGCGGGCCGCACGGTCCTGCGCGGTGGAATGGAAATGCGCCGCCTGGTCCATGCGCACGCGCTCGGGGCGCAGCGCCAGCACCATCGAGGTTTCGACCTCGCCCGCGTGCACGCCAAAGCGGTGCTCTTCGGCGCTGAACAGGGCGTTCACATCG
This sequence comes from Pseudomonadota bacterium, assembly GCA_039805705.1. Classification (GTDB taxonomy): domain Bacteria; phylum Pseudomonadota; class Gammaproteobacteria; order Burkholderiales; family Burkholderiaceae_C; genus Limnohabitans_A. The sequence goes on along the minus strand of JBDLTR010000090.1, from coordinate 32,348 downwards.
CGCCCGTCTTCGTCCAGCAGCGGCAGGTTGAACCAGCTCACGCTGTAGACCAGCATGCCCAGGCGTGCGCGCAAATCGCGCGCCACCACGTCCATCAAGCCCACCTGACCGCCATGGCTGTTGAACAGCACCAGCTTGCGCACGCCGCTGGCCGCGACCGACTCGCCAATGTCGGTCCACAAACGGATCAAGGTCTCGGCCTTGAGGCTGAGGGTGCCGACAAACGCCGTGTGTTCGGGGCTGAAACCCACCGCCTGCGTGGGCAAAAACAAGGTCGGCAGATCGGCCGGCAAGTGGCCCCAACTGGCACGCACCACGCCCTCCACCAAATCCGTGTCCACCGACAGTGGCAGGTGCGGCCCATGCTGCTCGGTGGCCGCCACCGGCAACACCGCGATCGCGCGCGCGCGGTCCAGGGCCGCGAAATCGGTGGTGCTCAGGTCGGCCCAAAAACGCAGGGATGTGCTCATGGGGCCATCTTAATGGAGCCTGCGTCTCGGGTGCCCCCGGGTGTACAGTGCGGGCTTTCGTGCCACCCGCCTGCTGCCCATGTCTGTCGTCCTGCGATTCTTGCTGTCGTGCTGCCTGTTGACGGGCCTGCTGCCTGCGTGGGCGCAGACAAGTGTGCGCAATGAGCAGGTGCAGGCCGAATTGCTGGCACATGCGCCGCAGGGTGTGCAGGTCGGGCAAACCTTCTGGCTGGGCCTGAAGATCGAGCACGCCCCACACTGGCACACCTATTGGCAAAACCCGGGCGATTCGGGCCTGCCCACCCAGCTGCGCTGGCAGTTGCCGGCCGGGCTGCAAGCGGGCGAGATCGCCTGGCCGCTGCCGAAAAAAATCCCGATCGGCACCCTGGCCAACTACGGCTACGAGGGCACGCTGCTGCTGGCGGTGCCGATCAGCGTCTCGCCCGAATTCCAAGCGCCCATCGGCGGCAAGTTGCGCGTGGATTTGCAAGCCGAGTGGCTGGTGTGCCGGCAGGAATGCATCCCCCAGGAAGGGCGCTTCACGCTGGAGTTGCCTGTGCGCAGCGCCACCGCCTTGCATGGCGCGCTGTTCGACGCTGCGCTGGCCGCCACACCGCAGCCCCTGCCGGGTCCGCACAGCCTGCGCATCGCCGACGACGGCCACAGCCTGCAGCTGCGCGTGGCGCAACTGCCCGCCAGCTGGCGCGGCCAAAGCCTGACCTTGCTCCCCCTCACACCCCAGGTGGTGCACAACGCGGCGCGCCAGGGGCAAGGCTGGACGCAGGCATGGCAAGGCGAGGCCTGGACCGCCCAGGTGCCCCTGTCTGCCGAGCGCAGCGACAGCCCCACCGCCATGCAATGGGTGCTGGCCCTGGGCCCGGAGTCCTCGCCACGCCCACCGGCCTGGCAACTGAGCACGCCCGTGCAAGGGCGCTGGCCCGCGCTGACGACGCCCGGTACCGCGCCTTCGCCCGAGCTGCTCAAAGCCCTGCAAGACAGCGCCGCAACCCCGCCCCAGAGCGCGCCACGCCAGGATCTGGGTTGGGGCCTGGCGCTGCTGGGCGCCTTGCTGGGCGGCCTGATCCTCAACCTCATGCCCTGCGTGTTCCCGGTGCTGGCGATCAAGGTGGTGGGCTTCACCCGCGCGGGCAGCACCGGCGCCCAGCACCGCGCGGCCGGTCTGGCCTACACCCTGGGCACGGTGCTCTCGTTCGTGCTGCTCGGGGCCTTGATGCTGGCGCTGCGCGCCGCCGGTGAGCAATTGGGCTGGGGCTTTCAGCTGCAGTCCCCGGCGGTGGTGATCGCGTTGGCGGTGCTGTTCACCGTGCTGGGGCTCAACTTGGCGGGGGTGTTCGAGTTCGGCCAACTGCTGCCCAGCGCGCTGGCCAGCCTGCACAGCCGCCACCCGCTGCTGGACGCGGCATTGTCGGGCGTGCTCGCGGTGGCGGTGGCCTCGCCGTGCACCGCGCCCTTCATGGGCGCTTCGCTGGGCCTGGCCGTCAGCCTGCCAGCCTGGCAGGCCTTGCCGGTGTTTGCCGCCATGGGCCTGGGCATGGCCCTGCCCTACTTGGCGGTGAGCTTTTGGCCGGCCCTCGCGCAGCGCTTGCCGCGCCCCGGCGCCTGGATGCAAACCTTCCGCCAAGCCATGGCCTTCCCGATGTTCGCCACCGTGGTGTGGCTGGTGTGGGTGCTGGGCCAACAAAGCGGCCTGGACCACGTGGCCGCGCTGCTGGCGGTGCTGATCGTGCTCGCTTTTGGCTTGTGGGCCAGCACGCGCCAGGGGCGCACGCGTGTGGCCTTGTTGGCGCTGACAGGCGTGCTGCTGGCCGGCCTGCTGAACCAATGGCCCGCACCCGATGAGCCCAGCACCGAGGCCAAGGTGTCGACGGCCGAACGCTGGCAAAGCTGGAGCCCCCAAGCCCTGCAAGAAGCCCAGGCCCAGGGCCGCACCGTGTTCGTGGACTTCACCGCGGCCTGGTGCGTGACCTGCCAGTACAACAAGAAAACCGTGCTGGCCAGCGCCGAGGTGCTGGCCGCTTTCGACGCGAAAAAGGTGCTGACGCTGCGCGCCGACTGGACGCGCCGCGACGCGGCCATCACCAGCGCCCTGAACGCGCTGGGCCGCAGCGGCGTGCCGGTCTATGCGGTGTACGCGCCGGGTCGGGCGCCCCAGGTGTTGTCGGAGCTGCCCTCGGCCCAGGAGATCGTCCAGGCCCTGCCCTGAGGGCCCTCGCCAAGGCGTCAGCCCGGCCTGCGACAATGGGGCCATGAGCACCTTCGCCCCCCTGCACAACGACAGCTTCCTGCGCGCCTGCCTGCGCCAGGCCACCGACCACACGCCGATCTGGCTGATGCGCCAGGCGGGGCGCTATTTGCCCGAGTACTGCGCGACCCGCGCCAAGGCCGGCAGCTTCATGGGCCTGGCCACCAACGTGGACTACGCCACCGAGGTCACGCTGCAGCCGCTGGACCGCTACCCGCTGGACGCGGCCATCTTGTTCAGCGACATCCTCACCGTGCCCGATGCCATGGGCCTGGGCCTGTCGTTCGCGCAAGGCGAAGGGCCCAAATTCGCGAAAAACGTGCGCGACGAAGCCGCTGTGGCCGAGCTGGCCGTGCCCGACATGGACAAGCTGCGCTATGTGTTCGACGCCGTCACCAGCATCCGCAAGGCCTTGAACGGCCGCGTGCCCCTGATCGGTTTTTCGGGCAGCCCCTGGACCCTGGCCTGCTACATGGTCGAGGGCGGCGGCTCGGACGACTACCGCCAGGTCAAGAGCCTCATGTACAGCCGCCCGGACCTGATGCACCGCATCCTGCAAGTCAACGCGGACGCGGTGGCCCTGTACCTCAACACCCAGATCGAGGCCGGCGCCCAAGCCGTGATGGTGTTCGACAGCTGGGGGGGCGTGCTGGCCGATGGCGCCTTCCAGGAATTCAGCCTGGCCTACACGCGCCGCGTGCTGGCCCAGCTCAAGACCGGGCATGCGGGCGCGCGCATCCCGCGCATCGTCTTCACCAAAGGCGGCGGCCTGTGGCTGCCCGAGATGGGCCAGCTCGACTGCGAAGTGCTGGGCCTGGACTGGACCATGAACCTGGGTCAAGCGCGCGCGATGGTGGGCGGCCAGGTCGGCGGCCCCGGCAAGGCGCTGCAAGGCAACATCGACCCCAATGTGCTGTTCGCCCCGCCCGAACGGGTGGCAGAGCAGGCGCGGCGCGTGCTCGACAGCTTTGGCCAACCCCACACCGACCCCCACACCACCGGCCCCACCCACATCTTCAACCTCGGTCACGGCATCAGCCAATTCACCCCGCCCGAGCACGTGGCGGCCCTGGTCGAGGCGGTGCACAGCCACTCGCGGGCGATGCGCCAACGCGCGGCGTGAGCGGCTAGCACAAAAAACCGCTGAGGCAAGCACTTTTTTGTCGAAAACAGGGCCCAGAGGGCTTGACTTATGCACAAAAGGTGAGGAGCGGGAAAAATGTGTTACGTGCGTATACATTTTTGCCCCGCCCCCCTTCGGGCAACGCTAAGTGATTGATTTCATTGGGATTAACGGGTTGCACGAGAAACGGGCAATCTGGTGGAAGGCTTGATTTCTCAAGGGTTTCGGGACGGCGACCGGGTTTTTCAACAAAGTTATCCACAGAAAACTTGGATCAAGTTCAAAGTCCTGAAAAATCAAGCACTTATCGGCAATTTCAAGAAAATCATTGACCCGTGAAACCGCACTGAAGCCCATGGATGTTTCACCGAACCATTGGCTCGAGGTCGCCGTGCAGACCCCCGCCCACAGCGGCATCGGCACCTTGCTGAGCTACCGCAGCCACGAAGCCCTGGCGGCGGGCCAATTGGTGCGGGTGCCGCTCGGCCGGCGCGAGGTGATGGGGGTGGTCTGGGGCCCTGGGCAGGCGCCTGCAGCACTCGCACCAGAAGCGGTCAAGCCGGTGCTGGGCGCACTCACCGGCCTGCCCCCCCTGAACGCCGAGTGGCGTCAGCTGGTGGCCTTTGCCGCCCAGTACTACCAGCGCTCGATTGGCGAGGTCGCGCTCAGCGCTTTGCCACCGCAGCTGCGCGCGTTGGACTCGGCACAACTGGCCCGCCGCCTGAAGAAACTGCCGCCCGCCGATGCGACGGTCCAGGCGACGCCGGGGCCCGCGCTGTCACCGCAACAAAGCCAGGCCCTGGCGGACATGGCCCAGCACCCCGGTCCCTTTTTGCTGTTCGGCAACACCGGCAGCGGCAAGACCGAGGTGTATTTGCGGGCTGTCGAGGCGCTGCTGGCACGCGATCCCCAAGCCCAGGCGCTTTTGATGGTGCCCGAGATCAACCTGACCCCTCAGCTCGAAGCCCGCGTGCGCGCACGCTTTGGCGAGCACGCCGTGGTCGCCATGCACAGCGGCCTGACACCGGCGCAGCGCCTGCAGAGCTGGCTGGCGGCGCACAGCGGCGCCGCGCGCATCGTGCTGGGCACGCGCATGGCGGTGTTCGCCTCGATGCCGCAACTTCAGCTCATCGTGGTCGACGAAGAACACGACGCCAGCTACAAGCAACAAGAGGGCGCACGCTACTCCGCACGCGACCTGGCGCTGTACCGCGGCCAGCAATGCGGCGCGCAAGTGCTGCTGGGTTCGGCCACGCCCTCGCTCGAGAGCTGGTACCACAGCCGCCCCGCCAGCACGGACGACCCCGGTGGGCGCTGCCTGCGCCTGCACATGCCCGAACGCATCGGCGCCGCCGCGCTGCCGGTGGTGCGGCGCGTGGACATGAACCACCAGCCCCGGCGCACCGTGCTGTCGGCGCCGCTGGTGCAGGCCATCCAGGCGCGGGTGGCGAGGGGCGAGCAAAGCATGTTGCTGCTCAACCGCCGCGGCTACGCACCGGTGCTGTTTTGCGCCGACTGCGGCTGGAAAAGCGAATGCCGCCACTGCAGCGCCTTCCGCGTCTTCCACAAGACCGATCGCACCCTGCGCTGTCACCACTGCGGCGCCACCGAACGGGTGCCGCGCGCTTGCCCGGCCTGCGGCAACGCCGACATCGCGCCGCTGGGGCGCGGCACCGAACAGCTCGAAGAACACCTGGGCGAACTGCTGGCGGGCGTGCTGCGCCCCGACGGCCAGCCGGTGCGCGTGGCGCGCATCGACGCCGACAGCACGCGGCTCAAAGGGGCGCTGGAGAGCCAGCTGGCCGCCGTGCACAGCGGCGAGGTCGACGTGCTGGTGGGCACGCAAATGATCGCCAAGGGCCATGACTTTCGGCGCATCACGCTGGTGGCCGCGGTCAACCCCGACAGCGCGCTGTTTTCGAGCGACTTTCGCGCCCCCGAGCGCCTGTTCGCCTTGCTCATGCAAGCGGCCGGCCGTGCCGGGCGCGACGCCGCGCAAGGCCCCAGCGAGATGCTGGTGCAGACCTTCCACCCCACGCACCCGCTGTTTGAGGCGCTCAAGCGCCACGACTACCCGGCTTTTGCCGCCAGCGAGCTGACCGAGCGTGCGAACGCCAGCTTGCCGCCACTCAGCCACCAGGCCCTGGTGCGCGCCGATGCCCGATCGCAAAGCGTGGCCCAGCATTTTTTGAACGCCGCGCGCCAGGCCCTGGAAACCGCATTGGGCGAAGACCCCGACAGTGCCGCCGTCCTGGCGCAGGTCAGCCTCTACCCGGCGGTGCCCATGGGCCTGCAAAAAGTGGCCGATGTGGAGCGCGCCCAGATGCTGATCGAAAGCCCCTCACGCAAAGCGCTGCACCGCGTGCTGGTGCATTTGCACGGGCAGTTGCACACCCTGCGCCGCGCCCCTGAGCACAAGGGCTTGATCCGCTGGCTGGTCGACGTCGACCCGCAGTCGATTTGAAACAGCACTGGGCCGGCTCAGGGCTTGAGCCAGGCCACCGCCGCCGAAAAAGTCAAGAACGCTGCGGCCGTGGTGACCAAGATGATGCGGGCGATGCGCCCGTTGTCGGCCCCCAGCCGTTCGGCCAAGAGCGACACGTTGCTCGCGCTGGGCAAAGCGGCCACCAGCACCATCACCATCAGCGCAAACGGTTGCAGCGGCACCCCCAGGGCTTGCGCGGCCTTGGCCGCGGTCCACACCAGCAGCGGGTGCAACAGCAGCTTGAGCAAGGCCACCGGCACATAGTCGCGCAGCGGCAAGGGGCCGTGCGGACGCTCATGGGCCAGCATTTGCGAGCGCGCCAAGACCGCGCCGATGGTGAACAGCGCCACCGGCGACGCCGCATCGCCCAGCAGGGCCACGGTTTTGGCCACCGGCCCGCCCAGCTCCAGCTGCTGCCAGGAAAACACCGCGCCCAACGAGATCGCCCAGGCCATCGGGTTTTTGAGCATGCCCAGCAAGGCCTTGCGCAAGGCCACGGCCACGCCATGCTCGCCGGCAGCATCGAGCTCGGCCAAGGCCAGGCACAGCGAGGTGGTGATCACCATGTCCACCAGGATCGTCACGATGGTCGGGCCGGCCGCGGCCGAACCGAGCAAGGCCACCAAGAGCGGCACGCCCATGAAGCCGGTGTTTGGAAAAGCCGCCACCAAGGCGCCCAGCGAAGCGTCTTTCCAGCGGATGCGGCGGTTCAGGCTGGTGGCCACGGCCAACGCCACCATCAGCAGGGCACACAGCAGGTAGGTCAGGAAGACGCTGGCGTCGAGCAGCTGCGCGATCGGGGTGCTGGCGCCGAAGCGAAACAGCATGCAGGGCAGCGCGAAAAACAGCACAAAACCGTTGAGCCCCGGAATGGCTTCGAGTGGGAGGATTTTTCGGCGAGCCGCCGCATAACCACACAAGACCAGCGCGAAAAAAGGGAAAGTGACCCGCAAAACATCCAGCATGGGTGCGATTGTCCACGCATTCACCCGCCCCGCCGGTCCCGGTTTGGACAAGCGGTCGCGGCGCGCGCGACGCCCTTGGCGCTGCCGCTATGATGGCCCGCTTTGCCGTCTGCGCTTTTCCCGCCTCTTGCCGATGTCCGCCGGTCTCAACCTCGCCCAACTCGACGCCGTGAACTACGTCTCCGGCCCCTGCCTGGTGCTGGCCGGCGCGGGCTCGGGCAAAACGCGGGTGATCACGCACAAAATCGCGCGCCTGATCCAGGCGGGGCTCGAGCCCCGGCAGATCGCGGCCATCACCTTCACCAACAAGGCCGCCACCGAGATGCGCGAACGCGCCCGCGGCCTGATCGGCAAGGCCGCCAAGGACGTGGTGATCTGCACCTTCCACGCCCTGGGCGTTCGCCTCATGCGCGAAGACGGCCATGTGCTGGGCCTCAAACCGCAGTTCTCGATCCTGGACGCCGACGATGTGCTGAGCATCCTCAAGGACTGCGGCGGCACCACCGACGCCGCCACCGCACGCCAGTGGCAGTGGACCATCAGCCTCTGGAAAAACCAGGGCCTGAACGCGTCCCAGGCCGAAGCCCAAGCGCCGGACGACAACGCCCGCGTGATCGCCCGCATCATGGCGCGCTACGAAGAGCGCCTGGCCGCCTACCAAAGCGTGGACTTTGATGACCTGATCGGCCTGCCGCTGAAATTGCTGGCCGAACACCCCGAGGTGCGCGAGAAATGGCACCGCACCCTGGGCCATGTGCTGGTCGACGAATACCAGGACACCAACGCCACCCAGTACGAGGTGCTCAAGCACCTGGTGGGCGAGCGTGCGCGGTTCACAGCGGTGGGCGACGATGACCAGTCCATTTACGGCTGGCGCGGCGCCACGCTCGACAACCTCAAGCGATTGCCGCAGGACTTTCCGAACCTCAAAGTCATCAAGCTCGAGCAGAACTACCGCTCGACCAGCGCCATCCTGCGCGCGGCCAACCACGTGATCGGGCCCAACCCCAAGCTGTTCCCGAAAACGCTGTTTTCCGAGCTGGGCGAGGGCGAGCCGGTGCGCGTGGTCGACGCCGACAACGAGGAGCACGAGGCCGAGCGCGTGGTCGCGCGCATCCAGTCGATCCGCGCGGGTGCCTCGACCGAAGGCGGCCAGCATCGCGAGTTCAAGGACTTTGCCGTGCTCTACCGCGCCAACCACATGGCCAAACCGTTTGAGCAAGCGCTGCGCCGCGCGCAGATCCCCTACAAGGTCTCGGGCGGGCAGAGCTTTTTTGACAAGGCCGAGATCAAGGACCTGTGCGCCTGGTTTCGGCTGTGGATCAACAACGACGACGACCCGGCGTTTTTGCGCGCCGTCACCAGCCCCAAACGCGGCATCGGCCACCAGACGCTGGCCCAGCTGGGCACCTTTGCCACCCAGTACAAGCTCAGCCTGTTCGAAGCGCTGTTTGCCAGCAGCCTGCCCAGCGCGGTGTCGAGCCGCGCCGTGCACGGCCTGCACGAGTTCGGCCGCTACATCAATGACCTGGAGTACCGCGCCCGCCACACCGCCGGCCAAGAAGACGCCATGCGTTTTCTGACCGAGTGGCTCCGAGAGATCGGCTACGAAAAGCACCTCTACGACGCCGAAGACAACGAGAACGTGGCCAACGCGCGTTGGACCCATGTGCTGGAGTTCTGCGACTGGATGGCCGGGCGCTGCGGCGGCGAGATCGAAGACGCGACCGGCGCCCAAGCCACCGAACGCAAAAGCCTGCTGGAGGTCGCCCAAACCGTCTCGCTGATCTCGACCCTCAACGAACGCGAGCAGGAGCAAAACGTGGTCACGCTCTCGACCCTGCACGCCTCCAAAGGCCTGGAGTGGCCGCACGTGATGCTGGTGGGCGTCAACGAGGGTCTGCTGCCGTTCAAGATGGGCGACGACGACACCCCCTCGGCCAAAGCCGACGGCCCGATGAACGAAGGCCTGCTGCAGCGCCTGCAAGAGGAGCGCCGCCTGATGTACGTGGGCATCACACGCGCCCAGCGCAGCCTGGCCGTGAGCTGGACGCGCCGCCGCAAAAAAGGCCGCGAAACCGTGGCCGGCGTGCCCAGCCGCTTCATCGCCGAGATGGCGCTGGACCAAGCCACCACACGCGAAGACCCGCGCGCCAAGCTCAAGGCCTTGCGGGCAGAATTCGCCCAACGCGCCGCCACAGCCGCCGCCGAAAAACCATGAAACCTCTGGCCACCGCACTCATCGCCGGGCTGTCACTCTGGGGCGTGTCTGCCGCCCGGGCAGACTGCCTGCGTGCCGAAGACATCGCGCCCGCGCACTTTGTGGGCACCTGGGCCGTCACGCTCGCGGCCACACCGGGCCAGCGCCCTGAACGTGGACTGCTGCAGCTGCAGCCGCACCCGCTCTACGCCGACAGCCTCAAGGGCGCGCTGCAGCGCGGCGCCCGTTCGGTGCAGGTGGTGGCCGACTGGGAAGACGAGACGCTGACCTTCGAGGAAAGCGAAGACGGCGAGCGCATCAGCGCGACCTGGCAAGCCCGCGCCGTGGCGGGGCAATGCGCCCGCGTGTTCGAGGGCGTGCGCTTCACCGGTGACGCGCCCGACGCTTCGGCGCAGCGTTTTCGCCTGCGCGCCGAGCGTCCCTGAGACGGGCCAGCGCGGTCAAGACCAAACCCTGCAAAGGGCTGTGGCGCCCCCATTCAATCGCCGAACTGCTCTGCCCCCATAACGCCGAGCTTGCGCAGGCCCTGGCGCTGCGCGCTGGCCATCACAGCGGCCACGGCTTCGTATTTTGTCTTGGCCTCGGCGCGGATGTGCAGCTCAGGCTGGGGCTGCTGCGCCGCGGCCGCTTGCAGGCGGGCCTCCAGCGCTTCGCGCGAGGCCAGGGCCTGGCCGTTCCAGCGCACGGTATTGCGCGCATCGATGTCGATCTTGACCACCACCGGCGGCGCAGGCGGCTGGGCGCTGCTGGCCACAGGCATGTCGAGGTTGACCGAATGCAGCTGCGCCGGGATGGTGATGATCAGCATGATCAGCAACACCATCATCACGTCGATGAGGGGCGTGGCGTTCATCTCGACCATCACCTCGGGCTCGTCGCGGGGGTCTGGGGTGCCGATGGGCATGGCCATGTGTGGCTCCTTCAGCGGCCCGCAGGCTCGGTGATGAAGCCCACGCGCGTGATGCCGGCGCGCTGCAGCGCATGCATCACGCGGCCGACGGCTTCGAAATCGCTCGCGCCATCGCCCCGGATCTGCACCTCGGGCTGGGGCTGCTTGGCCGCGAAGGCCTTCATGCGTTGGGCCAGTTGGGCGCTGCCTTTGAGCGGCGTGTCGTAAAGGTAGATGCGGCCCGCCTTGTCGACCGAGACGATCACCGTCTCGGGCGTGGTTTCACGCACCACATTGCGCTCTTTGGGCAGCTCGACCGGGATCGAGGTGGTGACCACCGGGATCGTGATCAGGAAGATGATGAGCAGCACCAGCATCACGTCGACCAGCGGCGTGGTGTTGATGGTGCCGATGGTCTCTTGGTCGTCGGGCGCGCCCAGCGGCATGGCCATGGGGTTCTCCTGGGCTCAGGCCTTGGGCGAGGCGAGCAGCACCGCATGCAGGTCCGCGCCAAAGGCATGGACCTGCTCCATCACCGCCTTGTTGCGGCGCACCAGCCAGTTGTAGCCCAGCACCGCCGGCACCGCCACCGCCAAGCCGATGGCGGTCATGATCAGCGCTTCGCCCACGGGGCCGGCCACCTTGTCGATCGACGCTTGGCCACTGAGCCCGATCTTGACCAGCGCGTGGTAAATGCCCCAGACGGTGCCGAACAGGCCGACGAAGGGCGCGGTGGAACCGACCGTGGCCAGCAGCGCCAGGCCGTCCTGCAGACGGCTTTGCACCTGGCCGGTGGCGCGTTGCAAGCTCAGCGTGACCCAGGTGTGGAAGTCGATCGCGCCCAGCATGCCGGTGTGCTTGGAAGCGCCTTCGAGGCCTTTCTCGGCGATGTAGCGGAACGCGCTGTCGGCCGCCAAACCATCGGCCGCCTGGCGCACGCTACCGGCGTTCCAAAAACCGTCCTGCACCGCGGCCGCCTGGCGTTGCAGCCGGGCTTGTTCGACCAGCTTGCTGAAGATAACGTACCAGGAGGCCATGCTCATCAGCAGCAGGATCAGCAGCGTGCCTTTGGCCACCAGGTCGCCCTGCGCCCACAGAGCCGAGAGCCCATAGGGGTTGTCGACCACAGCCGGCACCGCGACCGACAGGGGCGCCGAGGCCTCGCCGGACTGCGCCAGCGCGGGGCCGGCGCCCCACAGCAGCACCAGGCTCAGGCCTGCGGCCCGCATCGACAGGGTTTTGAACATCTGCACACTCCTCGGCAATCGCTCACACAGAAAAACAGGGACCTGGCGCCTCATTCAAGGCGCCAGGTGTAACGCATGCTGGCCCAGGCCTGCTCGGGCTTGCCGTCGACCGTGGCCGGTCGAAACTGGCAGCGCGCCAGGCCAGCGCGGGCCGCCTCGTCCAGGCGCTTGTAGCCCGAGGACTTTTCGACCTCGGACTGGATGACCTTGCCGTCCACCCCCACCAAAAACCGCAGGTGCACCGTGCCCTCTTCCTCCAGGCGTCGTGAAGCGCTGGGGTATTCAGGCTTGTCGCATTGCGCGGCATTGACCACCGCGGCCGTGCGCACCGACTCGCTGCGCGGGCCGGGCGCGGCCGCAACCGGCACCGCCGGCACGGCAGGCGCCACCGCGATCGCGTTCGGCGCCGCAGGCGCCGCGGTGACGGCGGGCGTCTCGACGCGCGGCAGGGGCGAGGGCAAAGGCGGCGCCGGTTTCGGCGCTGGCGCTGGCGGTGGCGGCTTGGCCGCAGGCGGCGGCGCCGGCCGGTCCTCGCTCAGCAGCACCGCCTGGACCACCACCTGGACCTTGTGGCCCACGCTCAGCGCCATGCCCGACTGGATCGCCCACAAGAGCAGCAGGTGCAAGAGCACCACCAAGGCGATGCCCACGCCCGATGGGCGGGGATGGCGGCTCTGGCGGGCGTAATCGTCCATGGGCGGGCAGTCTACCGCAGGGCTTTGTCGCGCATGTGGCGCTCCGGTCAAGCCGGGGGTGCGACTGCCTACAATAGCCCGCTGGCCCCGCCAACGTTTGGCGCAGCGGCCCCTGCCCCCGACCGCCCATGACCCCGACCTACATCCTGACCCTGTCTTGTCCCGACCGCACCGGCATCGTGCACGCGGTCTCGGGTTTCTTGCTCGAGCGCGGCGGCAACATCGAAGAAGCCGCCCAGTACAACGACCACGACACGGGCCTGTTTTTCATGCGCGTGCAGTTCGCCTGCGCACTCGATGCGGCCGGCCTGCGCCAGCAATGGGCCGCGTTCGCCCAGGGTTTCCAGATGGCGTGGCAGTTGCACGAGACCGCCTCGCCCATGCGCACGGTGATCATGGTCAGCAAGGAAGGGCATTGCCTGAACGACCTGCTGTTCCGCGTCAAAAGTGGCCTGCTGCCGCTCGAGGTGCGCGCCATCATCAGCAACCACCGCGAGTTCTACCAACTGGCGGCGAGCTACAACATCCCTTTTCACCACATCCCCGTGGGCAAGGACAATAAAGCGCAGGCCGAGGCACGGCAGCTCGAGATCATCGAGGCCGAGGGGGCTGAGTTGGTGGTGCTCGCGCGCTACATGCAGATCCTCTCGGACGGGCTGTGCCAAAAGCTCTCGGGCCGCGCGATCAACATCCACCACAGCTTCCTGCCGAGCTTCAAGGGCGCCAAGCCGTACTACCAGGCGCACGACCGTGGCGTGAAACTCATTGGTGCCACCGCGCACTACGTGACGGCCGACCTCGACGAGGGCCCGATCATCGAGCAGGACGTCACGCGGGTGGACCACAGCAAAACCGTGGACGACCTCACCGCCATGGGCCGCGACACCGAAAGCCAGGTGCTGGCGCGCGCCGTCAAGTGGCACAGCGAGCACCGCGTGCTGCTCAATGGCCACAAGACCGTGATCTTCAAATGACCCGGCGGGGCAGTCCTGCGGCGCTGTCCCCCACCCCTGAACGAGGCCAGACCATGCGCATCCCGCCTATCCAATGCCTGCTGACATTCGAAGCCCTGGCGCGTTTGCGCAGCGTCACGCAAGCCGCTGAAGAGCTGTGCGTCACCCCCAGCGCGGTCAGCCACCGGGTCAAACAGCTCGAACAAATCCTGGGCGCCAAGCTGTTTGGCCGGGCCGATTTTTCCCTGACCACCGAAGGCAGCGAGTACCTGGCGCATGTGCGCGAAGGCCTCGGTTCGCTGCAGCGTTTTCCGAGCGCTGGCCAGACACCGGGCCGGCGCAAGCTGCGCGTGGCCGTGACGCCCACCTTCGCGCGCTCGGTGCTGATGCCCCGCCTGCGGCACTTCGTCGAGGCCTACCCCGAGATCGACCTGACGCTGCAGGTCAGCATCCCGCTGCTCGATGTGGTGGCCGAAGACGCCGACCTGACCATCCGCTTTGGCACCGGGCGCTACGCCGATGTCGAGCATGTCTGCCTGCTCAAGGACGAGGTGACCCCCTTGGCCTCGCCCACCTGGGCACGCGAGAACGGCCCCTTCGATGCGCCCGAGGACCTGCAAGGCCTGCCGCTGCTGCGCAGCCCGCTCGAGCCGTGGCGCACCTGGTTCGCCGCGCACGCGCTCGACTGGCCTGAACCGGTCGATGGCTCGTCGTTCAACGACATTGGCCTGATGTGCGACGCCGCCGCCCAAGGCCTGGGCGTGGGCCTGGTGCGCCTGAAGCTGGCCGCGCCCTGGCTGGAATCGGGGCAGCTGGTGCGGCTGTACGAGCGCAACGTCCCCAGCCCCCATGCCCACCACCTGTGCTGGCGCACCGGCACCATGGAGCGCTGGGAGTGCGCCAGCTTTGCCGAGTGGCTCAAAAGCTCGCTGCACTGAGGCCCTGCGGCCGCCAGACATTTCAAGCGCGGCTCAAACTTTCTTCAATGCAAAAGCCCGCCAGTGCGCGTACAGTCGGGCCCCATGAACAGCCCGATCCCCTTTGACGCGGCCGCCTCTGCCGAGCGCGCTGCGCTGCAACAGCGTGTGGTGCAGGCCCTGGGCCGCGTGCTGCCCGCCGAGTGCATCCTCTACACCCCGGAGGACACCACGCCCTACGAGTGCGACGGCCTGACGGCCTACCGCGAGCGCCCGCTGGTCGTGGCCCTGCCCGAGACCGAAGCGCAGGTGCAGGCGGTGCTGCGCACCTGCCACCAGCTGCAGGTGCCGGTGGTCGCCCGCGGGGCGGGCACCGGCCTGTCGGGTGGCGCCATGCCGCACCGGCTGGGCGTGACGCTGTCGATGGCGCGCTTCAACCAGATTCTGAAACTCGACCCGGTCAGCCGCACCGCCGTGGTGCAGTGCGGCGTGCGCAACCTGGCCATCAGCGAAGCCGCCGCGCCCCACGGCCTGTACTACGCCCCCGACCCCTCGAGCCAGATCGCCTGCACCATCGGCGGCAATGTGGCCGAGAACTCGGGCGGCGTGCACTGCCTCAAATACGGCCTGACGGTGCACAACGTGCTCAAGGTCAAGGGCTTCACCATCGAAGGCGATCCGGTTGAATTTGGCAGCGATGCGCTGGACACCCCGGGCTACGACCTGCTGGCGGTGCTGATCGGCAGCGAAGGCATGCTGGCCCTGACCACCGAGGTCACCGTCAAGCTCGTGCCCAAGCCACAACTGGCCCGCTGCATCATGGCCAGCTTCGACGACGTGCGCAAAGCCGGCGATGCGGTGGCCGCCGTGATCGCGGCCGGCATCATCCCGGCCGGGCTGGAGATGATGGACGGGCCCATGACCGCCGCCGTCGAAGACTTTGTGCACGCCGACTATGACCTCAGCGCCGCCGCCATCTTGCTGTGCGAAAGCGATGGTACGCCCGAAGAAGTTGAAGAAGAAATCGGCCGCATGTCCGCCGTGCTGACCCAGGCCGGCGCCACCGCCATCGCGGTGAGCCGCGACGAGGCCCAGCGCCTGAAATTCTGGAGCGGGCGCAAGAACGCCTTCCCCGCCTCGGGCCGCATCAGCCCCGACTACATGTGCATGGACTCGACCATCCCGCGCAAGCGCTTGGCCGACATCCTGCAGGCGATCGCCGAGATGGAAAAGAAATACGCGCTGCGCTGCCTCAACGTCTTCCACGCCGGCGATGGCAATCTGCACCCGCTGATCCTCTTCGATGCCAACGACCCCGACCAGCTGCACCGCTGCGAGCAGTTCGGCGCCGATATCCTGGAGACCAGTGTGGCCATGGGCGGCACCGTCACCGGCGAGCACGGTGTCGGCATCGAGAAGGTCAACAGCATGTGCGTGCAGTTTTCCGCCGAAGAAAACGCGCAGATGTTCGGCCTCAAGCGCGCCTTCGACCCGCTCGGTCTGCTCAACCCGGGCAAGGTCATTCCTACGCTGCACCGCTGCGCCGAGTACGGCAAGATGCTGGTGCGCGCCGGTCAGATCGCGCACCCGGATTTGCCGCGGTTTTGATCCGCGTCAAGTTTTGACACCCCCCGACGCCAGCGGCACGGGGCACAGTGCTAGATTTCGAGTCTGTTCTTGTTTCAGCCTCTGGAGTCTTGCATGTCTGCCCGCCGCCTTTCACGCCGCCTTGTCCTGTCTGCACTCAGCGCCCTGTGCCTGTCCAGCGCGCACGCCGAACCCACCATCAAGCTCATGGTCGGCTTTCCGCCGGGCGGCGGCACCGACGCGGTCGCCCGCTTGCTGGCCGAGCGCCTGCGCGAGCCGCTGGGTGCGAACGTGATCGTCGACAACAAGGCGGGTGCAGGCGGCCAAATCGCCGCGCAAACCCTCAAGGCTGCGCCGGCCGACGGCTCGGTGCTCTTCCTCTCGCACGACCACACCATCTCCATCCTGCCCCAGGTGGTCAAGGCGCCCGGCTTCAACCCGGCCACCGACTTCAGCCCCGTGGCGGGCTTTGCCACCTTCGTGAACGGCCTGGCGCTGTCGGGCGGCACGCCGGCCAAAAGCTTCAACGAGTACATCGCCTGGGTCAAAACCAAGGGCAAAGACACCGTGGGCGTGCCCGCCCCGGCCTCGGTGCCCGAATTTCTGGTCAAGGTGATGGCCGAGAAATACAAGCTGGACCTGCAGGCCGCGCCCTACCGCGGCAGCGCGCCGATGATGGGCGACATGCTGGGCAACCAGATCGCCGCGGGCACCGGCTCGGTGCCCGACTTCATCGAAAACCACAAGGCCGGCAAGCTGCGCATGGTGGCGGTGATCGGCCCCAAGCGCCAGGCCATCCTGCCCGAGGTGCCCACCTTTGCCGAACTGGGCATGACCGGCTTCGAGGACCTGCCGTATTACGGCATCTGGGCACCGCACGGCACCCCCAAGGCCACCATCGACCGCTACAGCGAGGCACTGGCCAAGGTGCTGGCCCAGCCGGATGTGAAAGAACGCATGACGGCCATGGGCCTGAGCGTGGGCCACATGACGCCGCAACAGCTCGACGCGCGCGAGAAGGCCTACACCGCGACCTGGGCGCGCATCATCAAGGCCAGCGGCTTCCAGGCACAGTGAACCGGCGGCGCTGAGCGCCGCCTGGGCAGCCGGCCTCAGCGCCGACCAAAAATCGCGGTGCCGACACGCACCATCGTGCTGCCGGCCTGGATGGCGGCCTCCAGATCGGCCGTCATGCCCATGGACAGCGTGTCCCAGTGCGGTGGCGCCAGCTCGGCGCGCACCCGCTCAAACAGCGCCGTGGCACGCCGGTGCAAAGCCACCTCGGCCTCGAAACCGGGGACCGGGTCGGGGATGGTCATGAGCCCGCGCAGCACCAGGCGCGGCAACGCCATGACCGCGCGCGCCAGCGCCACCACGTCCTCGGGCTGCGCGCCCGATTTGGTCGGTCCGCCGTCGGTGTTGACCTGCAGGCAGACCTGCAGCGGGGCCAAGCCCTCGGGGCGCTGGTCCGACAGGCGTTGCGCGATCTTGAGCCGGTCGACGCTGTGCACCCAGTCGAAGTGCTCGGCCACCAGGCGGGTCTTGTTGCTCTGGATCGGGCCGATGCAATGCCACTCCAGCGGCAAATCGCGCAGCACGGCGATTTTGTCGACGCCTTCCTGGATGTAGTTCTCGCCAAAGGCGTTCAGACCGCTCGCATGGGCCTCGCGCACCGCCTCGGCGGGAAAAGTTTTGGAAACGGCCAGCAGGCGCACCGCGTCCTGCGGCCGACCCGCGGCGGCGCAGGCGCTGTGGATGCGCTCGCGCACGGCCTGCACATTCTGGGCAATTGGGCTCATGTCCCGAGCGTACCAAAGGCCATGCGGCCAGGCTGCTACATTGCAGGCTTTTTCAACCGCATCAGAGGCGCCACACCATGAGCACCATCGGAGACAAAAGCTACGACCCCTGCCCCGCCCAGCGCGTGGCCTTTCTGGGCCTGGGCGTGATGGGTTACCCCATGGCCGGTCACCTGGCCCGCGCGGGCCACCAGGTCACGGTCTACAACCGCAGCCCCGCCAAGGCCCAAGCCTGGCTGAAGGATTTCCCCGGCCACGCCAGCGCGCCCACCCCGCGCGAAGCGGCGGCGGGCGCCGACATCGTGTTCGCCTGCGTGGGCAACGACGACGACCTGCGCAGCGTGGTGCTGGGTGAGCACGGCGCGCTCGCCGGCATGAAGCCGGGGGCCGTGTTCGTGGACCACACCACGGCCTCGGCGGCCGTGGCGCGGGAGTTGGGCAGCGAAGCGCAAAAGCGCGACCTGCACTTCATCGACGCCCCCGTCTCGGGCGGCCAGGCCGGTGCGGTCAATGGCCTGCTCACCGTGATGTGCGGCGGCGAAGCCGCAACGTTTGAGCGCGTCAAGCCCGTGGCCATGGCGTTCTCGCGCGCCTTCACGCTGATCGGCGAGGCCGGCGCTGGCCAATTGGCCAAGATGGTCAACCAGATCTGCATCGCGGGCCTGGTGCAGGGCCTGTCCGAAGCCATCGCTTTCGGCCAGCAGGCCGGCCTGGACATGAAGCTGGTGCTCGATGTGATCGGCAAGGGCGCCGCGCAAAGCTGGCAGATGGACAACCGCGGCAAGACCATGGTGGACGACCAGTTCAACTTCGGTTTTGCGGTCGACTGGATGCGCAAGGACCTGGGCCTGGTGCTCGACGAGGCCAAGCGCAATGGCGCACGCCTGCCGGTCACCGCGCTCGTGGACCAGTTCTACGCCGATGTGCAGCGGCTCGGCGGCGGTCGCTGGGACACCTCAAGCCTGATCAAGCGCCTGCGCTGACACGCATTGGATCCTCGGGTCGAGCCCGAGGATGACACCGTTTTGTCATGGCCTGGCTTGACCAGGCCACCCATGGACTGCGATGCTCAGCGCGACATGGGCGGCTGGCTCAGGCGCTTGAGCTCGTCTTCGGAAATCTCCTCGAAGACGCGCACCACTTTGGCCACGCCGCTGATGCCACGCGTGATCTCGGTGGCCCGTTGCGCCTCGCGCGGGGTCACGCGGCCCATCAGGTAGACAATGCCGCGCTCGGTCACCACCTTGATCGCGTTCGACTGCAGGTCCTTGGCGTCGATGAACGCCGCCTTGACCTGGCCGCTGATCACCGTGTCCTTGGTGCGTTGCGTCAGGCTGCTGGGGGCGCCGATCGCCAGGTCATTGACAACGTCTTTGACGTTTTCCTGGCTGCGCGCGAGCGCGGTGGCGCGCTCGCGGTCGGCCTCGCTGCGCACTTCGCCGGTCAGCAAGACGCGGCGGTTGTAGCTGGTCACGTTCAGGTGCACACGCTCGCCGAGTTCTTTGTTGACGGCACTGGCGACCTTGAGCTCGATGCCCTCGTCCTCCAGCTGCGAGCCTGTGGTGCGTCGGTCGGTGGCGACCACGCCGGTGGCGACCACGCCACCCACCATCAAAGGGGCGCAGCCCGTCAACACACTGGCGCCCAAGAGCAGGGCCAGCCCAACACTTCGGGATTGAAACTTCACCATCACAAGACCTCCTGTTCGCCCAGCAACTGGGCATCGATGCCATCACAAATGCAATGCAGCACGAGTTGCTGCAACTCACGCACACGGGCCACGCGCTCGTGCGGCACGGCCACATGCACATCGGTTTCGCGCAAGCGCAGGGCCATGGGCCCACCGCCGCCGCCCATCAAGGCCAGCACCGTCATCTCGCGTTCGTGCGCGGCATCGATGGCCTGCACCAGCGCGGGCTCCTGGCCCAAATCCGAAATCAGCACCAGCACGTCCGCCGCATGGCCCAGGGCCTGCACCTGGCGCACCAGGGCGTCCTCGAGCGGCCAGGCGGTGGCCGTCAAGGCGTCCGACGACAGGGTCAGCGCGGCCAAGCCAGGGCGTTCGCGTTCAAAGCCACCCACCAGCAGGCTGGCGAAGTACTGCGCGAGCGCCAAGGAGGGGCCTTGTCCGCCCATCAACACCTTGCCGCCGCCGGTGACGCTGGCCAACAGGGCCTGCACCGCGGCTTCGATCGGCTTGGCCAATGGGCCAGCCCATTGGTACTGCAGATCGGCGCTGTCGATGAAGTGCTGTTGGATGCGCAACTCAAGCATGGCGCGGATCATACCCGCGCCACCCTGTCCGTCTGGAGATCGGGGTGCGCATTTTCCTTTTGTCACAAAGCCCAAGCCCTCAACCGGCGTCGAAAGCGCCCGGCAACCAAAGCAGCCCGGCGTCTTCGATCAGCACCACGTCGAGCCGAACCGGCGGGCAACTGCGCCAGCGCATCAGGTAATGCTGGGCCGCACGCAGGATACGCTGGCGCTTGGCCAGCCCAATGCTGGCGCCGGCACCACCATGGTCGCTGCGGCTGCGCTGGCGCACCTCGACAAACACCACGGTGCCGTCGCGCGCCTGCATGATCAGGTCGATCTCGGCCGCACCGCGCCCCGGCATCCGATAATTGCGGGTGAGCAGGCGCAAACCCTGCGCCTGCAAATGGGCCAAGGCCTGGTCTTCGGCCGCGTCGCCGCGGGCCTTGGTGCTGGCCGGCTCCCGCCCGCGGCCCTGTTGGAACATTGGCATGATTTCTTCTCCCTTGAGCAGCCCCTACGCGCTGGCTTTGCAGGCGGCCGAGGCGGCGGCCGGGTCACAGCAGCACCCGACCCACGCACTGTATGTGGTGGCCACGCCGATTGGCAACCTGGCCGACATCAGCCTGCGCGCACTGCACCTGCTGGGCCTGGCCGACCTGATCGCCTGCGAGGACACGCGCCACACCCAGCACATGCTGCGCGCTTATGGGCTCGAGCGCCCCAGTGCCCAGTTGCTCGCGCTGCACCAGCACAACGAAGCCGAAGCCACGCAAGTGGTCTTGCAGCGCCTGGCCGCCGGAGCCCGGGTGGCCTGCGTGAGCGACGCGGGCACGCCCGCGATCAGCGACCCGGGCGCGCGCTTGGTGCAGGCCGTGCGTGCTGCAGGCCACCGCGTGGTGCCGCTGCCGGGCGCGAGCAGCGTGACCACCTTGCTGAGTGCGGCGGGCATGACGGGCGAGGGGTTTGTGTTCCGGGGCTTTTTGCCCAGCAAACCGACCGAGCGCCAGCAGGCGGTGCAAGCCCTCGCACAAGAGCCTCGCGCCGTGGTGCTGCTCGAAGCGCCGCACCGCATCCTGGCGCTGGCCGGGGCCTTGCAGGCCCTGGGCCAGCGGCGTGTGACCGTCGGGCGCGAATTGACCAAACAGTTCGAGCAGATCGAGACGCTGGCGGCGCAGGACTTGGCCGCTTGGTTGGCCGAACGGCCCGAGCGGCAAAAAGGCGAGTTTGTGCTGGTGCTGCACGACGCGCCAGCCCCCCAAGCGGACGGCGAAGGCGAGCGCGTGCTGCGCTGCCTGCTGCAGGCCTTGCCGCTCAAAACCGCGGTCCAGCTCGCCGCCGAGATCAGCGGCGAGCCGCGCAACGCGCTGTATGCGCTGGCGCTGAAGCTGAAAACCGACGCCTGAGCAGGCCTTGACCGGGCCATCCAAGCCGCGTGGCCCCTCGGGTCAGCCCCGAGGGTGGCGGCATCAGATCTCGATCTTGGAGCCCAGCTCGACCACCGCATTGGTCGGCAGGTTCAGGAACTCGGCCGCGGCGCTGGCGTTGTGGTGCATCTGGGCGAACAGCTTCTCGCGCCAGGTGGCCATGCCGCCGCCGATGGTGGGGATCACGATGTCGCGCGAGAGGAAATAGCTGGTGCTCATGGGCTCCAGCGGCTGCCCCAGGCTGGGCAGCAGGGTCAGGGCCGAGGGCAGATCGGGGTCGTCCTTGAAGCCGTAGTTGACGATGACCTGCCAACAGTCGTGGCCCAAGGGCGCCACCTCCAGGCGTTGGCGCGGGTCCATGCGCGGGACCTCGTGGCTGCGCACGGTCACAAACAGGTTTTGCCGGTGCAGGATCTTGTTGTGCTTGAGGTTGTGCAGCAGCGCATTGGGCACCGTGCCCGGTTGCGCCGACATGAAAACCGCTGTGCCATCGACACGCGCCGGGGGCACCACGAACACCGCCTCCAAGAAATCCGGCAAGCTCAGGGCATCGGCGCTCAAAGACTCGTTGAGCAAGCGGCGGCCGTCGTACCAGGTCAGCATCAGCGTGAACACCGCGGCACCGATGACCAGCGGGAACCAGCCGCCATCGACCAGCTTGAGCAGGTTGGACGCCCAGAAGGCCAGGTCCACCAGGAAGAAGAACCCGGTGGCCGCGATGCACAGCGCCAGCGGCAGCTTCCAGGCGTAGCGGATCACAAAGAAGGTCAGCACCGTGGTGATCAGCATGTCGGTGCACACCGCGATGCCGTAGGCCGCTGCCAGGTTGCTCGAGGAGCGGAACATGCCGACCGCCAGCACGATGGCCACGAACAGGCCCCAGTTGACGAAGGGCATGTAGATCTGCCCGGTGTCGGTCTCGCTGGTGTGCAGCACCTGCAGGCGCGGCAGGAACCCCATCTGGATGACCTGCTTGGTGACGCTGAACGCCCCCGAAATCAGGGCCTGCGAGGCGATCACCGTGGCCATGGTGGCCAGGCCCACGATGGGCAGCAAGGCCCAATCGGGCGCCATCATGTAGAAGGGGTTTTTCACCGCCTCGGGCTCGGCCAGGAGCAAGGCCCCTTGCCCGAAATAATTGAGCGTCAAAGCCGGCATCACGACCGAGAACCAGGCCAGGCGGATCGGCTTTTTGCCGAAGTGGCCCATGTCGGCGTACAGCGCCTCTCCGCCCGTGACGCACAGCACCACCGCCCCCAGGATGATGAAGGTGGTGCCCGGGTGCTGCCAGATGAAGCCCAGCGCATGGTGCGGGCTGATGGCCCAGAGGATCTGCGGGTGGTGCACGATGTGCGACACCCCCAGCAAGGCGATCACGGCGAACCAGACCAGGGTGATCGGGCCAAAGAACCGGCCAATGCCCGCCGTGCCCCGTTTTTGCACCCAGAACAGCGCCAGCAAGATCAGCAAGGTCAGCGGGATCACCGCCTTTTTGAAGCCGGGTGAGACCACCTCCAGACCTTCGACCGCCGAAAGCACCGAAATCGCCGGGGTGATGACGCCGTCGCCATAAAACAGGCAGGTGCCGAAAATCCCGACGATCAGCAGCACCTTGCGGACCTGGGGCCGGTCTTTGACCGACTGCGAGGCCAGCGCCAGCATGGCCACCAAACCGCCTTCACCGTGGTTGTCGGCGCGCAGCACCAGCACCACGTACTTGAGCGAGACAATGGTGGTCAGGGTCCAAAAGAAAATCGAGAGGATGCCGTAGACGTTGTCCGGGGTGAACGGCACATGGCCCGAGCCGAACACTTCTTTCATGGCGTACAGCACGCTGGTGCCGATATCGCCGTAAACCACGCCAATGGCCCCGAGCGTCAGGGCGGCGAGTGAAGATTTTGCGTGAGCCACAAAAAGCAGCCTGGCCAAGGCCAGGCTCTGAAACAGACATGGCGGCTATTGTGCGCCGACGCCGCCCGGGTGTCACCCGAGACGGGAAAAATGTTGCAGCGCAGCAACTGCCGCGGTGTCAGTCGTACACCTCGGCTTCCGGGTCGGTGGCTTCGAGCTCGTAGCTGGCCGCCAGCATGGCCAGGCGCGCGACCACGCCGTACATGTAAAAACGGTTGGGCACGCTGGCACCGGGTTTGACGCCCGGCTGCGGCAAGTGCGCACTTTCCTCGAAGGCCAGGGGCACAAAGCTGGCGCCCGGCGCGTTGAGGTTTTCATCGATGCCGCGTTCGGCGTGCACGCGGTAAAAGCCCCCGACCACGTAGCGGTCCATCATGTAGACCACCGGCTCGGCCACCGCGTCGTTCATGCGCTCGTGCGTGATCACGCCTTCCTGGATGATCACATCGCTGACCTCCTGGCCGTCTTTGATGACGCTCATCTTGTTGCGCGTCTTGCGGTTGAGTTGGTCGAGGTCAGAGACATCGCGCACCGTCATGATGCCCATGCCGTAGGTGCCGTTGTCGGCCTTGACCACGACGAAAGGCTTTTCGTTGATGCCGTATTCCTTGTACTTGCGGCGGATCTTAGTCAGCAGCGCATCCACATTGCTGCGCAGGCATTCCAGCCCAGTGCCCTCGGCAAAATTGACTTCGCCGCACTGGTTGAACATGGGGTTGATCAGCCAGGGGTCGATGCCCAGCATCTTGCCAAAACGCTTGCCGACCTCTTCGTAGCTCTGGAAGTGGCGGCTCTTGCGGCGCACGCTCCAGCCGGCGTGCAGCGGCGGCAGCAGGAACTGCTCGTGCAGCTCTTCCAGGATGCCCGGGGCACCGGCCGACAGGTCGTTGTTGAGCAGGATGGTGCAGGGGTCGAAGTCTTTGAGGCCCAGACGCCGCTTGCTGCGCACCACCGGTTCGAGCACGATGGTCTCGCCATTGGGCAGGCTGATCGGCGTGGTTTCCTTGATTTCAGGGTTGATCGAACCAATGCGCACATTCAGCCCGGCCATGCTGAAGATGCGTTGCAGCTGCATCACGTTGGTCAGGTAGAAGGTGTTGCGGGTGTGGTTCTCGGGGATGATCAGCAGGTTCTTGGCCTCGGGGCAGATCTTCTCGATCGCGGCCTGCGCGGCCTGCACCGCCAAGGGCAGCATGGCCGTGGTCAGGTTGTTCCAGCCGCCGGGGAACAGGTTGGTGTCGACCGGCGCCAGCTTGAAGCCGGCGTTGCGGATGTCCACCGAGGTGTAGATGGGCGGGGTGTGCTCCATCCACTCCAGGCGGAACCAGCGCTCGATCGCAGGCATCGAATCGAGGATGCGCTGCTCGAGCTCGTTGATGGGGCCGGTCAGGGCGGTGACAAGGTGGGGAACCATGGGAATCCTTGAGGGGGGTTATTGGCGCACTTCGCCTTCGCCGAGCACCACGTACTTGAGCGAGGTCAGGCCTTCGATGCCGACCGGGCCGCGGGCATGGAATTTGTCGGTGCTGATGCCGATTTCGGCGCCCAGCCCGTACTCGAAGCCGTCGGCAAAGCGGGTGCTGGCGTTGACCATCACGCTGGACGAATCGACTTCGCGCAAAAAACGCTGGGCGTGCATGTGGTCGCGCGTCAGGATGGCGTCGGTGTGGTGGCTGCTGTAGTGGTTGATGTGGGCGATCGCCGCGTCCAGGCCATCGACCACCTTGATGCTGATGATGGGCGCGAGGTATTCCTCGAACCAGTCCTGCTCGCTGGCGTCTTGCAGGTTCGCACCCGGCACCTTGGTGAGGATCGCCTTGGCCTCGGGGCAGCAGCGCATCTCCACGCCCTTGGCGGCATAGACCGCGCCGATTTGCGGCAGGAATTCGGCCGCCACACCGCGCGCCACCAGCAGGCCCTCGCTGGCGTTGCAGGGGCTGTACTTTTGCGTCTTGGCGTTGTCGGCCACCTTGACCGCCATGGCGATGTCGCAGGGGTCGTCCACATAGGTGTGGCAGTTGCCGTCCAGGTGCTTGATGACCGGCACCTTGGCCTCTGCGCTGATGCGCTCGATCAGGCCCTTGCCGCCACGCGGGATGACCACGTCCACAAACTGCGGCATGGCGATCAGCTGGCCCACGGCGGCGCGGTCGGTGGTCTGCACCAGTTGCACGGCCTCGGTCGGCAAACCCGCCTCTTGCAAAGCCTGCTGCACCAGACGCGCCAGCGCCTTGTTGGAGTCGATGGCCTCAGATCCGCCGCGCAGGATGCAGGCGTTGCCGCTCTTGATCGACAGGCTGGCGGCCTCGATCGTGACGTTGGGGCGGCTCTCGAAGATCATGCCGAACACGCCAATGGGCACCCGCATCTGGCCCACGCGGATGCCGCTGGGCTGCTGTTTCATGCCCAGGATCTCGCCGATCACATCGGGCATGGCCGCCAGCTGCTCGCAACCCTGGGCACAGGTCTCCAACACCTTGGGGCTGAGTTTGAGGCGATCGACCATGGGCTCGGCCAGGCCAGCGGCGCGGGCGCGTTCGAGGTCCTTGGCGTTGTCCACCTGCAGGGCGTCCACGTTCTCACGCAGCAGAGCCGCCAGCCGGCGCAAGGCCTGGTTCTTGACGGCGGCCGAGGCCTTGGCCATGGTGGCCGAGGCCTTTTTGGCTTGCAGGCCCAGGGCCTGCATGTGCTCGGTGGTGTTCAGGGCATTCATGCCCCGATTTTCGCAGATCGGCGAGGTCTCAGCGGACCATGCACATGCGGGCAAAGCGAAGTGCCAAACGGTGCAGGGCCTGCCAGCCGTCGGGCGGCCAATCGGGCACCTTCAGGCCCTTGACGATGCCATCGACCTGGTGCGCCGATTGCAGCAGGTTGTTCAGGCGAGCCGGCGACAAGCGCGGCAGCACCCGTTCGAAGAGGCGTTCGCGCGGACCCCAGATGCGCTGGGCCTTGAGCGCCATGGGGAGGGGCTGGCCCGCGGCCACCGCGTCTTTGACGCGCTTCAGGGCGCGGATGTCTTCGGCCAGGGTGTAGTGCACCAGCACCTCGGCCTCGCCCTCGGCCTGCAGGCCGTCGAGCATGCGCTGCACGCGCGCCACCTGCCCCGAGAGCACGGCCTCCGAGAGCTTGAACACGTCGTAGCGCGCCACATTGAGCACGGCCGACTCGACCTGGGCCTGCGACAACTCGCCCGGCGGGAAGAGCAAACCCAGCTTCTGGATTTCCTGGTGGGCGGCCAGCAGATTGCCCTCGACACGGTCGGCAAAAAACTGCAGCGTGCGCTGCCCCTCCTCGCCGGCTGCCACGTGCTGGCCCTGCTGCTGCAGCCGCTGGGCGATCCACTGCGGCAGCGCCTGGCGCTCGATGGTCTCGACCGGGATGCTCACGCCACCGCCCTCGAGCGCGGCGAACCAGGCTCCTTTGCGGGTGGCGAAATCCAGGCGCGGCAAGAGCACCAGTGTGAGGGTGCTGTCGTTGCCCTGGGCCTGCTCGACCAATTGCTGGATCGCAGCGCTGCCGTCCTTGCCGGGCTTGCCCGTGGGGATGCGGACCTCGACGATTTGTTTGTCGGCGAACAGACTCAGGCTGCCGCCCGCCGCCAGCACCTCGCTCCAGTCGAAATGCGCGCCTTGCACGGTGTGGACGGTGCGCTCGGTGTAGCCCTGGGCGCGGGCCGTGGCGCGGATCGCGTCGGCCGCCTCTTGCATCAGCAGGGGCTCGTCGCCATGCAGGGTGTAGAGGCTGCGCAGCCCTTTTTGCAGGTGGCTGCCGAGCTGATTCAAGGCCAGCTGCATGGCGTCAGCGCACCACCGGCGGTTTGACGCGGCCCAGGCGACGCACGATCTGCTGCACGATGTCGTTTTGCATGTCGCGGTTGAGCATGGCCTCTTCGACCTCTTTGGACAGGGCGGCCGTTTCGTTGAAGCTCAGGTCGCGCTGCTGGTAGAGCTCGCTGGGCTCGATCCATTCGACGCCTGCGGGCGTGCGCAAGCGGAATTTCACCGTCATGCGCAGCTGCAACTCGCGCACCTGGCCCGAGGCGTTGACGCCGACCACCACGCGCTGGCGCTGCTCTTGCACGATCTCGAGCACCACATCGGCCTGCTGGGCCTTGGCCACCTCGGTCAAGACCTCGATGCGTCCGGTGGCACGCAGTTGGCGGATCAGCTCCGTCCCCAGCGCGCTGGTGCTGGGAAAGTTGGCGTACAGGGTCTGGAAGGGGAAGTCACCGGTTTGGCGCAACTGAAAGCCGCATCCCCCCATCAGGGCTGCGGCACCCAGCGCGAACAGGCGACGGCGCTTCACCTCAGACCACCACGTTCACCAGGCGGCCCGGCACCACGATGACCTTCTTGGCCGGCGCGCCATTGGCGGCCTTGGCCAGGGCCTCGCTGGCCAGCGCAATCTGCTCGATCTGCGCCTTGTCGGCGCTGGCGGGCACCAGGATGGCGCCGCGCAGCTTGCCGTTGACCTGCAGCATGAGTTCGATCTCGTCACGCTGCAGGGCCGACTCGTCGACCTCGGCCCAGGCCACATCGAGCAGGTCGCCGCAGCAGGTGGCGTAACCGAGTTCGTTCCAGAGCTGGTCGGTGATGTGCGGGCAAGCCGGGTACAGCACGCGCAGCAAAACCGAGAAAGCCTCGGCCAGAGCGGCGCAGTCCTCGGCCGAATCCGACAGCTGCACGTCTTCGAGCGTGTTGAGCATCTTCATCACCGCCGAGACGACGGTGTTGTACTGCATGCGTTCGTAGTCGTAGTTGGCCTGCTTGAGCACCGTGTGGATCTCCAGACGCAGGGCCTTGGCGGCCTTGCCGAAATCCACCTTCTGGCTGCGGTCGACGGCAATGCCTTTTTGGAGCATGGCCTCGTTCTTGGCCGCGAAATTCCACACGCGGCGCAAGAAACGGTAGCTGCCTTCCACGGCCGCGTCGTTCCACTCCAGGGTGGCCTCGGGCGGGGCGGTGAACATGGTGTACAGGCGCGCGGTGTCGGCGCCGTACTTTTCGATCAGGTCCTGCGGGTCCACGCCGTTGTTCTTGGACTTGGACATGGTGCCCACGCCCTCGTAGTCGATCGGCGTGCCCACGGGCAGACGGCCGTCGCCGCTCTCGGCTTCATGCTTGAGGCGGGCGCCCACGATCTTGCCACCCTCGTCCAGCACATGCTCGACGTCGTGCGGCCAGAAATAGTCCTTGCCGCCCTTGGCGGTGCGGCGCGAGTAGATGTGGTTGAGCACCATGCCCTGCGTGAGCAGGCGCTTGAAAGGTTCGTCGACCTTGACCAGGCCCAGATCGCGCATGACCTTGGTCCAGAAACGCGCGTACAGCAGGTGCAGGATGGCGTGCTCGATGCCACCGATGTACTGGTCCATCGGCATCCAGTAGTCGGCGCCGCCCGCGACCATGGCCTCGTCGTTGGTCGGGTCGCAATAGCGCATGAAGTACCAGGACGAGTCCACAAAGGTGTCCATGGTGTCGGTCTCGCGCCGCGCAGGCTTGCCGCACACCGGACAGGTCACACCCGCGTGGAAGCCTTCGTGCTTGTGCAGCGGGTTGCCCGAGCCATCGGGGATGCAGTCTTGTGGCAAGACCACGGGCAGGTCTTTTTCAGGGACCGGCACCGCGCCGTGCTCGTCGCAATGGATGATCGGGATCGGCGTGCCCCAGTAGCGCTGGCGGCTCACGCCCCAGTCGCGCAAACGCCAGGTGGTTTTTTTCTCGCCCAGGCCTTTGGCGGCCAGCAGCTCGGCGACCTTATTCACGGCGGCCTTCTGGTTCAGGCCATCGAGTTCGCCCGAATTCACGCACACACCGTTTTGCTTGTCGGCGTACCACTCTTGCCAGGCGCTGGCGTCGAACGCTTGGTCTTTGACCGACACGACCTGCTGGATCGGCAGCCGGTACTTGAGCGCGAACGCGAAGTCCCGCTCGTCGTGCGCGGGCACGCCCATCACGGCACCGTCGCCATAGGACATCAGAACGTAGTTGCCGACCCACACCTCGACCTTGGCACCGGTCAAAGGGTGCGTCACGAACAGGCCTGTGGGCATGCCCTTCTTCTCTTGCGTGGCCAGCTCGGCTTCGGTGGTGCCACCGGTCTTGCACTCTTCCAAGAAAGCGGCCAAAGCGGGGTTGCCTGCGGCGGCGTGCAGCGCCAGCGGGTGCTCGGCGGCCACCGCGCAGAAGGTGACGCCCATGATGGTGTCGGCGCGGGTGGTGAAGACGTGCATCTTGCCGTCGCCGATCAGGGCGCCGTCAGCCCCATGGATGTCGTGCGTGAACGCAAAGCGCACGCCTTCGCTCTTGCCGATCCAGTTTTCCTGCATCAGGCGCACCTTGTCGGGCCAACCGTCCAGCGTCGCCTTGTCGTTGCCGATCTGCACGTGCTCAAGCAGCTCTTGCGCGTAAGCGGTGATGTTCAGGTAGTAGCCCGGGATCTCGCGCTTTTCGACCAGCGCACCGGTGCGCCAACCGCGGCCGTCGATCACCTGCTCGTTGGCCAGCACGGTCTGGTCCACCGGGTCCCAGTTGACGATCTGGGTCTTGCGGTAGGCGATGCCTTTGTCGAGCATCTTGAGGAACAGCCACTGGTTCCACTTGTAATACGTCGGGTCGCAGGTGGCGACTTCGCGCGACCAGTCGATGGCCAGCCCCATCGCCTGCATCTGCTGCTTCATGTAGGCGATGTTCTCGCAGGTCCACTTCGCCGGCGGCACCTTGTTCTTGAGCGCCGCGTTTTCAGCGGGCAGGCCAAACGCGTCCCAACCCATGGGCATGAGCACGTTCATGCCCTTCATGCGCAGCTGGCGCGTGAGCATGTCGTTGATGGTGTAGTTGCGCACGTGGCCCATGTGCAATTTGCCGCTCGGGTAAGGCAGCATGGAGCAGGCGTAAAACTTCTTTTTGCGCGGGTCTTCGGTGACGCGGTAGGCGTCGCGGGACGCCCAGCGGGCCTGCGCGGCGGCTTCGACGTCCTGGTGCTTGTACTTGTCTTGCATGATGGCGCTGATTGTAGAGGGCGGCCATCCGAGGTCGGGGGCCCGACGAGCACGCCCCGAAGGGTCTTCACAGCGCCGCCTGGGCGCGGCAGGCGCGGCCGTCAGCGCGGCGGCTGGGCCACGAAACCGATGCGCGACAAGCCGGCTTTTTGTGCCAGCGCCATCACCTCCACCACCTGGCCGTACGCCAGGGCCTGGTCGGCACGCAGCTGCAGTTCGGTCTCGGGGTTGGCGCGGGCCACGGCTTGCAGGCGCTGGCGCAGCTGCTCGGCCGTGAGCGGCCGGTCGTTGAGGAAAAGCTCGCCTTGGGCGTTCAGGGCCAGGGTGAGCGTCGCCGGCGTGGCGGCGGCGGGGGGCGCCTCGGCGCTGGGCAAATCCAGGCGCACCGCGCTGGTCAGCAACGGTGCCGTGAGCATGAAAATCACCAGCAACACCAGCATCACATCCACCAAGGGCGTGACGTTGATCTCGCTCATCGGCGGTGCTTCGGTGCGGCGCTCGAGGCGGCCAAACGCCATGGCGCTTCAGTCCTTGCCGGCCAGCAGGCCGCGCAGGTCATGGGCAAAGCCCTCGAGCTCGGCTTCGATCTGCCCGATGCGGCGGCCCAGCAGGTTGTAGCCCAGCACCGCAGGGATCGCGACGCCGAGGCCAAAGGCGGTCATGACCAGGGCCTCACCCACCGGGCCCGCGATTTTGTCGACCGTGAGCTGGCCCGCCTCGGCCATGCCGGTGAGCGCGTTGAAAATGCCCCACACCGTGCCCAACAGGCCCACGAAAGGCGCGATCGAGCCGGCCGTGGCCAGCACGGTCTGACCCCATTGCAAACGGCGCAGGACGCCATGCAGGGCGTCCCGCAGGGTGCGGGTCAGTTGCTCATGGCGCAAGCCGACACCGGCCAAAGTGCCCGTCAGGGGCTGTTCGGTGGCCTCGATCAGGGGCAAGAGGCTGCGGTCGCGGTCAAAGGCTGGCAATTGCTCGCGCGCCGCGGCCAGGTGCGAAGCCTGCCAAAAGGCGGCGATGCTGCGCGGCAGGTCCCTCTGCACACGGCGCAGCAGACGCCATTTCCAAAAAATCACGACCCAGCTGGCCACCGACAGGCCCAGCAGCACCAGCGCCAGGAACAGGCTGAAGCTGTCGCTGTGCTGCCAAAAGTCGGTGAGGCTCATGACCGGCTCAGCGCAGGTTCAGGACGTCGAACATGTCGAACAGGCCCCTCGGCTGTCCGGCCAGAAAGCGCACCGCGCGCACACTGCCCTGGGCATAGGTGGCGCGGCTGGAAGATTTGTGGGTGACCTCGATGCGTTCGCCGGTGCCCGCGAACAGCACCGTGTGGTCGCCGACGATGTCACCGCCCCGGATGGTGGAAAAACCGATGGTCGACGGGTCGCGCTCGCCAGTGTGGCCGTAGCGCTCGTACACCGCGCAGTCTTTGAGGTCGCGGCCGATCGCCTCGGCGATCACCTCGCCCATCTTGAGCGCGGTACCGCTCGGCGCGTCGACCTTGTGGCGGTGGTGCGCCTCGATGATCTCGATGTCGTAACCCGTGGCCAGGGCCTGCGCGGCCATCTGCAGCAGCTTGAGCGTGACGTTCACACCCACGCTCATGTTGGGCGCCATGACGATGGCGATGTCTTTGGCGATGTCGGCGATCTCAGCCTTTTGCGCTTCTGAAAAACCGGTGGTGCCGATCACCGCCTTGACGCCCAGCTCGCGGCACACCTTCAAGTGCGCCAGGGTGCCTTCGGGGCGTGTGAAATCGATCAGGAATTTCGCGTCTTTCAAGCCTGTGCGCAGGTCGCTGGTCACGGCCACGCCCGAGGTTTTGCCCAGCCACGCCGCGGCGTCCTGGCCCAGGGCCGGGCTGGCGGCGATGTCCAGGGCGCCGGCCAGGCGGCAACCCTCGGCACCCAGGATGGCCTCGATGAGCATGTGGCCCATGCGGCCGGTGGCGCCCGCCACGGCAATGGGCAATGAGGTGTTGGCGTCGGTCATGGTCAGAATCGGTCGAGCCAGCGGGCGGCCGCTGGCGGTTAACGGGGCGCCGACTCGAGCGGCGGGTAAGAGGCCGGCAACGGGGTGCTCGGCATGGCCGGGCTCGCGGCGGGTGCGGCCGGCGGGTATCGGCGCAGCTGCTCTTCACTGGCTT